>NZ_CP063364.1 GCF_016807805.1 Xanthobacter dioxanivorans
GCGATGGTGCGCGCCAACATGGCGCCGGAGTGGTCCGTGAGCTCGACCCTGGATCTCGCGTTCTACCCGTCGCCGATCCATATGGCGTGGACGATGCGCCGGATGGAGCTGCAACGCTCGCATTTCGTCATCCGGGTTACGGGTGGGTCGTCTTCCAACTGCCCCCTGGGGAGATCGCGACACTCGGGAAAATTCCTCGTCACCGCGCCCGCCACACCCATCGGGACACCGGCATAGCTCCAATGCGCGCGCCCAATTAAAGCTCGCATCCTCCGTTCGGAGTTTTATGCAGCTCGGGCAGAGATGCTGTTCGCAGAGTGAAGGCTTCGGCTGTCTGTGCGCTAAATGCCGGATCGAGATCACGGCGCCCGTTCGTTTTGAGCGGCGCGTGATCTGGTGCCTCTACTGTGCCTAGAGGAGGGCAGCTCGTAGAGATTGATCGGCCGATCGCATGCCACCGGTGGACGTTCGGATTACGCGAGAAGAGGCATCCACGAACGCGCGGCTCTCGAGCGAGGAGAGTTTGACGAGGCCATGGAAAGACGCGCTCGTGAGCCTCGACGGCGAGCGCTCAACTTGAAGAAAGCACAGCGCGATGGAAAACGACCTGGAAGCCATGGCGGCCGCTCTGGAGGCTTCGGCGAATATCAAGTTCGCGCAGGCTCCGGCCCCGAACCTATATCGCGGAGGTGCCCCCAGGTGAGAGGACCTGGCGAGGCCTAGTGCTCGATGTCGAAACAACCGGCCTGGCCACAGACGATGAAATCATCGAGCTCGCCATGGTGCCGTTCACCTATGGGGGGACGGTACCATCTTCAACGTTGGCGACGGCTTTGAGCGCCTACGGGAGCCGGCAAAGGCGATCCCCCACGAAATCAGCCAGCTCACAGGCATAGACGCCAGTATGGTGGCAGGTTGTGAGATCGGGCCGAGGAGGTCGCAAATTTCGTCTCTGAGGTGGACCTGGTTATCGCCCAACAACGCAGACTTCGATCGCAACGTCGTCGAGCGCTCCTTTCCGATCTTTCGTGACAAGCCGTGGGCGTGCTCGCTCACGCAAGTGCCCTGGAAGGAGGAAGGATTCGCCGGCGTTAGGCTTGGCCAGTTGCTCAACAGCTGCGGCCTGTTTCACGGCGCCACCGCGCCGGTGATGACTGCCGAGCCGTGATCGAGCTACTGGCGCGGCCGCTGCCGAAGTCGGGCGTTTCTGCGATGTCACGGCTCCTGGACGCGGCCCGCGTGGAGAGCATTAGAATCTGGGCCTCGAACACCCCATTTGAGCAAAAGGACAAGCTGAAGGCGCGAGGTTACAAGTGGATCGACAACACACCCGCTCAAGGCAAGGCGTGGGTCATCGACGTTTGCGAAAGCCTACTTGACGATGAGATGTCATATCTACGTTCGGAAATATATCGCCGCGACAGCATCCAGATCCCGCTTGCTCGCGTAACTGCTTATGACCGGTTTACCGATAGAGCCACCTGGATTTGATCCGGCGAGCGACTGCAATCTTGCAACAGCAGACGCAATCATCACCCCTCCTCGCCTCGCCGTTTCCGGTCAAGCCTGTCCTGACCCCGAGCCCGATCCACGGCGCCGAACGCGAACATCGCACCAATACAAATGAACATGAAAGCCGCTCCGCCCATCGCACCCATCAGGCCGCCGCGAGAACCCGCGAGTGCTCCCGCACCTGTCAGGGCAATAAGGAACCCTGTACCTGGATGCGGGCCATAATCCGGAAGCCGCCCCACCCCTCTACGAAATTCGCCCAGAACCTTGAAAGCGCCGGTCCATGCGACGGGCGACAGCAGGAGTGCCAACGTACCAAGGATCGCAAAGACTGGAAGTGCATCGCCCGCCACTTGAGCCGCGCGCGCACCCACCTCTCCCGGCACCAGCCGGCCTCCCAGCAAACTGACGGACGACAGCAGCGCCGCTATGACCGCATAGGCCATTGCCGCCCGTCGCCAAGCCTTCGCGTCTCGGATAGTGGCGCCCATTGCCTGCTCCTATGTCTGCCGCGCCGCCGGCGCCCTCCTAATCGTTGCACGCACCGCGCTGGCCGAGGCGGCGATACAGGGTGGGCACACTGACGCCCACCTCTTCGGCGACAGATTCGACGCTGCGAGAGAGATCATTCCATAGGCCACGGGCAGCCTCCTCGCTTACTTTCCAATTCTTTGGCGGCGCTCCCCCCAGGCGGCCGGTCGCCGCGCGTTGCTGGCTCATCTTGGCAGCCACTTCCTTCCGGTTGACGCCCTCCGCACGTTGCGCGAACGCGAGGACCCGAACAACGTCCGGGTGCCATCGAATTGTTTCGCCCGTCTCTGCGTCTAGGACGGCGGCATTCCGTTGCCCCACCTTCTCGAGGGTCGCGAGGACATCTGCTTGTGACGTGCCAAGGCGACCAGCGTTCGCGACGACTAGGTAATCCCCACTCAAGAGCTTGAGGATGGCCTTTTCGCGCTCGGGCAAAACCCCGCCCCGGCGCCCAGGAACGATCACGTCCATGAACACCCGTTTAAAGTCCTCGATGCCGGCGCGCCGCAGTGCGTCCTGCTGCGCCTCGAGCGGGGGCCCCGCACGTGAAAGCCGAATGTAGCCACGCTTCATGGAACGCCCATTTTGCAGTTATCATAACTCTTGCTCTTGACATTATGATAGGAGTTATGAGAACTGTCAATCGACCCCACCTCGCAACGGATTGCGAACCATGAGCAGCACTGCGATTTCCTCTCCTCGTCCCCGGCAGGTTCGCCAGTTCCTTGACCTTTCGACGGCCCACCTCACCCCCCAGACGCGAGGCGATTGGGCTCTCTGCTTGCCCACTCATGTCCACGAGACGACATATGGGTTCCTTGTCTGGGCAGGAGACCAGAACGACAGCACCACTGATGACGGGTGGCCGAATGAAGTCATCGAGTGCCGCCGTCTCGCCCGCTCGCTGAGCTGCGACTACCTGCTGTTCGACGCTGACGCCGACGAGATCGACGAACTGGAGTCGTTCGACGATTGATCGACACCAATCTATTACGCTCGAGTAAGGGATTACAACCAGTGACGATGAGTCAGCCTGCAACGATCTCAGCCGCTAGGCGCGACTTCCTGCTTAATACGCCCAACGCCTGCACACGTTGGGGACAGGTCACGCTAAGCGCTACGTCGGGCTGCGCAGCCGCCGACCGCCGATTCGTGCTTTCCGGGCCCTCCGGGCGCCACTCCCTGTTGGTGGGCGCTACGGACGCCGCTCGTCTGAATGCGCACTGGCATGCCTTCTGCGCGGTTCCAGCCAACTTCCCCACCACCGTCGAGAGGAACTGAGATGTCGCGCACGCCCGCAGAAGTGGTTCAGCTCATGCTCAGCGCCATGAGCGAAATGGCAACGCAGATCGAGCAGATGCAGAGCATGTTCACCGACGAAGACGGCGCCATCGCGAACGCGCTCGATGAATATGCCGACGCCGAAATGGCCGGCCGCGAGCTCATCAAGGCGCTCACCGCCAGTTAGGCACGCCATGTCGCGGATCGTCTTTACCCGGCGTCTCAGCCTGGTGGCCCAAATTGCTCCCCCGGCTGGCGCAACGGACCAAGCCCAGGGCGCCTGCGCATCGGCGGCGTAGGCGCCCTGCTCCCGCAAATGAACGCTTCAGCTAAGGCTTTGGCTATGCCGCTCTATGCAGTGACCGTGAAGGAGATCGTCCTGCGGACTGCCATCATCGACGCTCCGAATAAGGCGGCTGCGCGAGAAATGGCACGCCGCGGCGAATGCGACGATTGGGTGGATCTTCAGGCCACCGGTGAAGGCCGCCAGGTCGTGGGAAAGGCTCTTCTCCAGGCGCCTTCGCAGCGCCCACCCATCTCCGGCTTGCGCCGTCCGAAGTGATCTATTATATTTCCCCAATGATCTATCATTGCGGAGGTGCTGCCGTGGCTTTGAAGACGATTTCCGATCAACGCGACGAGCAACGTGTTGCGCTCGAGCTCCTGGGCGATGCTCTGCGCTCGGCGCAGAAGGAATTGGACCGTCTCTGGAAGCTCCACGAGGCCAAGTTCGGCAGCGAGGATGATACCTACATCCGCGACGGAGCATTCACCGACGCCGGCCTGAAGCGCCTCCGTCTGTTTTTCGAGGAGAACAAGCGGAACGTGGAGCTCGCGCAATTCTTCGGTGTGACGGATGGCGCGATCGCTTACCAGCGCAAACGCTGGATGCAGGTGAAGGCGGCGCGCTGACCTCATACTCGTGCCTCGATGAGCTCCGCCTCAATCTGAGGCGGGGCTACGCCGCGATCCACGGATCAATTAACGGGACCCCGCACCCCTCGAAGTCGCGAACGTTTCGGGTCACTACGGCGAGCCCATGAACGATCGCCGTCGCGGCAATGAGCGCGTCGCCTTCGGACTTCCGGTTTGGGACATGGAGCCCCGCACAGCATCGGGCCACAGGCACGTCCACGTCTAGCACGCGGCCGGCGAACGCCGTCAGAACTCCGGTATCCAGCCAACGCCTCAGCACAAGCCCCTTTGAAGGATCACTGCGCTCTGCTTGGCGCACTCCTTTCTCGATCTCGAGGATCGAAATCACCGACACGTAGAGGCTGGAGGTCGGAACGCTCCGAACCCAAGCCAAGACATTGGCATCGGCCCGCGCGGTCCTCCGCAGCTCGGAGAGGACGTTGGTGTCCAGCAAATAGCTCACAGCTCTACAGGCCTCGTGACATCGCCCAGGCGAGCAGGCTCGAAGTCGATGTCGTCGCCATCCGGCATGCCAAGCAGCACGTCCAGCGTCGGCCGCACCGTTTGCAGCTGGGTGTAAGCCTCAAATGAGAGCAGCACATGCGTCGGACGGCCTCGGTCGGTCACGAGTACCGGACCCGTGAGTGCCGCCTTTTTCGCGCGAGCAACATCCTGATTGAAATCCCGACTTGAAAAGGTGGTGGGCATGCCCGCCTCCGCGCATTGTTGCTACGTTGCTATTTTTAGCTTGCACAACCCCGATTGGCAATGTAGCAATGTTGCTACTTTCGCAACGGCGGAAGCTCACGCCAGATGAGGCAAGCTGCCATGGGTGCTGTGTTCAACTCCATGAAGATGGACGGAAAATTGATCCGAAAGCAGGTCGAGGCAGGATTCCTCGACGCCCAAGAGAAGGATCGTCACGAGAACGGCCACCAATACTCGGGTGGATTTGGCATGGCGGACGGCATCCTGTTCGCCTCTCGGACGTTCGACGACGAGGCCACCGCCAATACCTGGCTTGAGGACAACTGCCAGAAGTTCGGGCCTGCCATTGCGGTCTCGTATCTGGATGAGCACGGCGCTGCGGCGTGGCTTGTGGGCGCCAACTGCGCCTCCTGAAGGCGTCCGCAAAGAATAGTGCCGTCCACACCTCTGATTGAGGACTTCCAAATGAGCTACGTCATCGCATTTTACGAGATCGATAAGGCCTACGGGGGATCGGAGGAAGGTGGCTGGTGGTTTAACACTGGCACGCTCGTCCGTGTATTCGCGGTGCGCAGGACCGAGACCAGCGCGTTCGCAGTCGCCCGTCGCGCCAATGCTTTGCTGACGCGTCCAGGGCAGCAAGCGCTCGGTCGGCAGCGTGCTGTACGACGGCGGCCGGCACGAGGCGCACGTCTACGAAAACACTGCGCCCGCCCACTTCCCGGAGAGCCGTCCCCACTACGAGTGAGCCGCCCGGGAATTGCTTCATCCGCCAGGGCGCCTCCGATTGGCCGCCCCGGCAAACACCCCCTTCATCTTGAGGATCACACCATGCTCAAATTCACGAAAGGCGCTGTCAAATGGTCGCGCCACGGCATCGACGACTACTATTGGCTTTACTACACCCCTAACTGGTTAGGCCCGCGGCTCCGCTATTTCGGCTATGGGCAGGAGTGGTACGACGGCCCGTTCTCGAGCTTCGGCTTCTGGTGGTTCAACGTCTGCTGGCGCCTTCCTTGGACGCGGCATGACGGAACCCGAAGCTTGATGTTCAGGGCACCTCAAGGGCTCGGACAGGCCCAGCGCACCGCTGCGCTCGAGGGCCTGGCCGCGGCGCGGCTCTTCATCCTCGGGTTCGAGGACGATGAAGCCCAGGAAGGCATCACCGATCTCCTCGCGAAGATCGAGGCGGGCATCTCGGCCTTGAGGGAGCCAGTCACCCCGGACGCCCCCAAGTAGCCGTCACGCCGGCGCCAGCGCGGCTACAGCGCCAGCCCCTCAGCGCCGGGAATGTAATCCGGCGCGATGCCAGCCAATTCCCCCAGAGCCGTGGCGAGCTGATCGAGGCGGCCTGCGTCCAGAGCGGCCGCTGGCAGCTGCGCCCGGATGATCCCGCCTTCATCGAGCTCGATGCTGGCTTCCGGGAAGTTGACCGCCAGGGCACTTACAGGGTCTTCGGACATGGAACCCGATCGAACCTGCTCGAGCACCAGGCCCGCGCCGTGCTCCTGTGCGCGCACTTGGCAGGGAAGACAGACCTCGACGCCCTGGGCCGGCGGAGGCAACAGCCCCGCCACCGCCAGGACCTCCTCCAACCGCCCGGGCTCCAGCGTGAAGATGAAGCCCGAATCCACGTGGTAGCGGCCGACGTACCAATCCTGAGCGCTTACGTCTGCATCGAGCCCAAGCCCGTCTTCACCTGCTGTCACGACGAGCGCGCCCCCATCGGCGGTGCCGCGGCGCAGAGCTTCTGCCCCTCCCCCGGTTGGCTCAATCGAAAACCCGTACTGCTTGCCGATGCGCTCAACCGCCGCGCGCTGGGCCTCTGACGCCATAAGGATCTCCTTTTGGGGTTGGAGTGGATCGGGTTGTGGCGATGCTCATTTGATACTTTTAGTATTGACAATGACGATAAGGCCCGGTCAAATCCAACCAACGTCAATGACGCCGGCATTCCCGGCGGTAAAGCCGCCTCTGGTGCTCGATCATTGACCTTCATAACCGACGATAGGAGCCAACCAGATGCGTCACAACTCCCGAACGATGTTCACCGTCCGCGCCATCCGCTCGATGATCGAGGAGGGGCGCCACTGACGCCGAGATCGCGGCCTCCCTGGGCGAGGACGAGATCGACGCCGAGATCGACGCGAGGCTTGCCGAGTACGAGCACGAGTTGCGCTACGGCCACGACGAGAACGATGGGATGACCACTGCGGAGCGGGAATTCCACGATCGCCTGAGCCTCGGTCGCAACGACGCCGGCGAATGGCTCGGCTTCATGTGAGGAGATCTTCCATGACGCGCACTCTCCCAAGACCGCACCTTGGAGCCCAGCATCCGCAGAACGTTCCGCTGTCGGAATGGAACGATGGGTGGCTCAAGTTGAGCGTCGCCCATCACACCGGCACGGGCTTCCTCCTCGCGACCGACGCCGAGAAGCGCGCCAACGGTTGGCCGCTCACGCGGGCTGAGATGATCGCTTTGCTCATCGAGCGGAACGACATCCCTGCCGCCGGCGTGGGTGAGCCCGCGACAGCGCCCGCGGGTGCTCCGGATTGGGGAGAGCTGGCGACCAGGATCGCCGAAGCTGTCCTGCTTGAGCTCGGGCACGGCTCGAACGCCTCCCGCGATCCCGGAGCGGACCGGCGGCGTGATCGCCTGTGCGCGGTGATCCAGCCACTGCTCGAAGCCGAGAGAAAGCGCGGCTCCTAGCCGCGCACCAGACCCTTCGACGACAGGAGATGGACATGCTGCAATTCGAGTTTCATGCCTATGCCGGAGACGAGTTCGGCAGCACCGCAAGCAGGGCGGAGGTGACGGTCGTCCCCCTGCGTAGCGACAGCGCCGCTCGGTCACGGGCCGGGCGGATGGCGAAGCGCGTCAACGGTCCTGTCGATCTCGCCCGCGCTGGCGCGGCGGAGTGGAACGACCGCTACATCACGACCGCCAAGCCCTGCGACATCCGCCAGGCCGGATATCGCTTTGAGAGGGTCAGCTGAACCCATGAAGCTCACCCCGCTGGCGCTCGAGACGCTGGGCCTCATCCGCGATGGCCAGGTGCGTCAGATCAACTGCGGCACCGCTGCCTGGCGGATTTTCGGAGCGAACCCTTCCGTCGTGGGCCGTCTCGTTTCGCGGCAACTGGCTGTCTGGGGCGGCTACGGCGGCGAGACGATCGCCATCACCCTCACCCCAGCCGGCGAAGCGGCATGGGCGGCGGCCACGCCCGCCGCTCCGGCAGCGCCGGACCTCTTCTCTTCCCCCTCGCACCCAACACCGGAGAATGACGATGCCCAGGAAACATAGCGAAGATCAGGAACAGCACACGGCCATCGGCGCGCGCCTCAAGTTTGCTCGCATCCGCAAGGGAATGAGCCAGGAGAAGGCCGGCCAGGTGATCGGAGTGACATTCCAGCAGATGCAGAAGTACGAGAACGGCCGCAACAGCCTGTCCGGCGTGGCTGCCGTCAAGTTGGCAACCGCTCTGGAGATCTCGGTCTCCTACCTGCTCGTCGGTACCGAGGAGGAGAAGGAGGCCGGCGTCCCCATCATGGGAGCGAAGGCCTACGAGGCCGCGACGATCGTCGAGCAATTGCCGGCCAATCTTCGGCCCCAGGTCGTGGCCTTCCTGCGAAGCGCGGCCAACCTGGGCAGTGAGGCCAACCAGGGCAGTGAGGCGCTCCAGGCTTCTGCAATCTGATGTATCCTGTGCTCCGGGAAAGGAGGAGAGCATGTTCGACCTGACCACTGTGTTCGGAGATGCCCCGGTCGGCTTCACCGAGCCGGCCGCGATCTGGGCAGCTCTCCCCCCGAGGTGCAGCAGCAGATCGGCATCGCGGCCATCACGATGACCCTGGGACGCCTTGGCCAGACCGCCGGCCTGATACCCGACCACGGCTATGCCGCGGCCGAGATCGAGGCGATGCAGGTGATCCAGCAGCACCTCGAGCAGCACGCCCCCGAAGCGTTCTCGAATGGCGAGGCCCGGCTCCCCCGTCTCTCGGCGCTGGGGATCAGGGCCTGCCGCCACTGCGGCTGCACGGACGCCATTGGCTGTCCGGAGGGTTGCACGTGGATCGCTGAGGAGGTCTGCTCCAGCTGCGCCGGCGCCGACAAGGATGCGAGGACGTGATGCAGAAGATGACCTCCCCCGCCCAGCTCAACGGCTACGCCCTGCGCGTGACGCCGATGCTGGTTGAAGGCTTTCTCGCCGTGTACGGCGATCGTGACCGGTACCCGGGCGACGATCGAGCGACCCGCAAGGCGGACGTGATGCTGGCTGTGCAGAGGCTCTGCCTGGTCTCCGCGTCGGATGGCACCGTCACGGTCTCAGCACATCGCTCGAACCCGCTGGCGGCCCCAAGCTGCGTCGGGTTCCTCGAGGTGTATGAGCGCAACTCGAACCTCGACGGGCGCAGCATCCCCCTGATGGTGGAACGGCTGCGCACGGCGCTGTCGCTATTCCTCGCTCGCAACGACGCTGCCGGCTCCTGAGGCGCTATTCGATTCCCCGTCTGCTCGCCGCCCATCGATTTGGGCTTGTGCCAGGCCGAGGAGTGCCTGGGCGACCTCATCGCCGGACCATCCCGCCACCTCGCCAGCGGCCGCGAGCTGACGGAATGCGGCTTCCATGCTCATTTCGCAATCCAGCACCCTGTCCGGGTGGCCCTCTGGCCGCCGGGGTCCGTCGATCTGCATCGTCGCCTCCCTCCGTTGGGGCAATTCAAGCACAGGTTTGAAAGCGCCGCCCCCTCTGTTATGTTCCCTCTTTGTTCTTTTCAGGAGCGGGACGCAGACGGTGGAGCGTGAACCGGTGCGCAGAATCATCGACTACCCGTGGGTGGTCGTCCGGATCGCCTGCAGGGTGTGCGCTCGCAACGGTCAGGCTCGGCTTGCTCGGTTGGCGGAAAAGCACGGCGCCGAGTGCTCGATCGAGGAGCTGCTGGACCGCATCGCCTGGACGTGTCCCTACCCCCGTCTGAAGCCAGACCAGAAGGCCCGCAAGTACCACGCCTATTGCGGTGTCTTCCTGCCTGACCTCGAGCTGCCCGCTCCGCGGCCGCCGGATATGCCCGGGACCGGCCTTCGGCTTGTCCATGGCAAGGACACTGGCGCGACGCCCGGCGATAAGGATGCAGCGTGAAGCGTCAGCCGCCCTTGCTGGAAGGAGGTTTCGTCTGCGCGCCGGCGCGGGCCTCCTCGCGGCGGCGCAGCTCGCGCTCGATGGCATCCCTGATGAGATCCAGCCTGGTCTCCTCGGCGGAGACGAGCGCGTCCATCCGCTCCGTGACCCCTTCGGCCAGCGGCAACGTGATCCTGACGGGGAATTCCTTCTTCCGGCCCACCCGCGATCGAATTGCATATGTACGAAATTGGGTCAAACGGCGCCCTTTTCGTATGTACGATATTGACCCTATATCGTATGTACGATACCCGTTCAATCGTACATACGATTGGACGCTCACCATGTCGCCCAAGACCCCTCACGAACAGGCCAAGCAGAACCGCCGGTCGGAGCTGAAGCGCTCGGTCGTAGTGGCCGGCCGCAAGACTTCTGTGACGCTGGAGGCGCCATTTTGGGAAGCGCTCCAGGATATCGCTCGTGAGCGCGCCGTCACCGCCACCGGCCTCGTCAACGAGATCAACGCGCACCGTGCCACCACGAATCTCTCGGCCGCGATCCGGATCTACGTGCTTGACTATTACCGCGCCCAGGTCCGCAGCCTGCGCGCAACCAGACCCCACGCCAGCTGAGAGGAACGACGCCGATGCTCGGTCATCGCAAGGATGGGCCCTTCACGATCGAGCCCGTGGTGATCGGCGCCGTCACGGCCTACTACATGGTGGTGAATGCCGCCGGCGTGCCCGTGGCCCAAGGATCTCTCTCGCTCTGTCGGCGAGCCTTGGGCCTGCCCGACGCGGACCCTGATCCTCGCCCTTCCACCCCGCCGGCGTCCGCCGCGCGGCCAGCCTCTGCCGCGCCCACGCCGCGGCAGGGATTCGATAAAATCGAATAACCATATGAATTTTCGTTCTATTTTTACGCAAACGATGCGTAAATGCCAACTAAAATGCCAACAAGCCTGATCGCTGCCCGTAGACAGCGCTATCTGGGATTTGCCGGGATCAGGTGGGATTGGGCGGGACGCCACCGCTCAGGCCGCCTCCCATACACGGTTGAGGGTCTGCGATCATCCTTCCGCGCGATAGCTCTGCTCGCTCATCGGGCCGATGATTTGACACTTGTGCGCAGTCGTTCGAGAGCGCGAGCCAATGCCGCTGCGGCCAGCGCGCCGGTGAGGACGGGCCAGATGAGGAAATCCCAGCCGGGGTTGAACTGAGCCACGATCAATGGCGTGATCCCCGCCGGGGGTGGAAGCAGCGGGTGGCGAGCATGAGCGCCACCGCGAGGCCAACGGCGACGGCGGTTTCTATATCTGACGGTGGGAACAGAGCGAGCCCGCCCAAAGCGACCACCCCGCAGATGAGGTGGCCGCCGAGGATGGCGCGAGTGCCGGCTGGCGCGCTTCCAGGCGCTCCGCATACCAGCACCAACGTCGTGATGAAGGGAAAAGCGGCAAGCGCCATTCCCGAGCCTGCGGCGATTCGGTGGAGTATGAAGACTGCCACCGCGGCCGAGAGGGCGGCGACCAAGATGGCGGCGACAGTGCCGCCACGCTCCCGGTCATGCCAATGGCCGCCGCCCATCTCCTCCATCGGGGCCATGCCTCGTCACACCGCTGGTGCGAGATGAGCGCCGGCCATCCCGCGAACCAGCCGCGGCAGGTCGCCAAGGGCGGGCACCACGAAATCAGGCGCCTCCGCATAGGTCTCCTCCTGCATCCTGAGCGCCTTGAACACGGTCAAGGGCGCGATGGCGCCCGAGGCCAGTTCCCGCGCCAGCGCCTCCCGCGGCAGGCGGGCGACGCGGGCCACGCGGAAGCCGAACGCCTTCGCGCCCCCCACGTCGAAGCCGTTGGAGGACACGAACAGCACCTCCGCCGGCGTCACGCCCAGCACCTCCTCCACCAGCGCATAGGCCTCGGGATGGGGCTTGAACACGCGCTTGGCATCGACGCTGATGACGGCATCGAAGCTGTCCGTCAGGCCCGCATTGGCCACGAGCGCCTGCAGCATGTCGGGCGCGCCGTTGGAGAGGATGGCGCGCTTGAGGGGCGCCAGCTCCGCGAGGCATTGCGCGGCGTCCGGATAGGGCGTGAGGCGGTTGTAGGCCTGCGCCATCCCGGCGAGGAAGGACTCGTCCGGCTCCAGCCCCAGCGTTCCGAGGGTATAGGCCAGCGCTTCCCGCGTGACGCCCCAAAAGTCGGCATAGCGCCCCATCAGCGCGCGGAGCCAGCTGTATTCCAGCTGCTTCTGCCGCCAGACCTGCGTGATGTACTCGCCCCGGCCTGGATACGCCCGCTCGGTGGCGTCGGCCACCGACTGGACGTCGAAGAGCGTACCGTAAGCGTCGAACACGACTGCCTTGATCATGTCGTTCCTCTCGCTGTCTCGGGATCTTGATCAGTGAAGGCTCTTGCCGGCCTGCGCATCATCGCGCAGCCCGGTGTTGGCGCGAAAGACCACCTCGTCGAACTGCGCCTCGGAAACCGCATCCCGCGGCGAGAGCAGTGCGCCGAGAATGGCGCCGAGGAAGCCAATAGGCACGCTCGCAATGGCCGGATTCACGACTGGGAACAGCGCGTCAGCCCCCATGAAGGCCGGCCCTGTGAGCGCCAAAGCGACGGCAGAGACAAGCCCGGCCACCATGCCTGTCACCACGCCCGCCGTATTGAACCGCTGCCAGAACAACGACAGCACGATCACGGGGAAGTTGGCGCTCGCCGCCACTGAGATGGCGAGAATTACCAGCACGGCGACATTGATGCCCTGCGCCAGCAGCCCGAACAGGATCGCGAAGGCGCTGACGATCACTGTCGAGATGCGCGCGACCTTCACCTGCTCCTGCTCGCTCACATGCCCGCCGCGCAGGACGTTGACATAAAGGTCGTGGGCGATGGCGCCCGAGGTGGAGAGCGTCAGCGCCGCCACCACCGCGAGGATGGTCGCGAACGCCACCGCGACCACCACGGCGAGAAACACCTGCCCGCCGATGCTGTCCGGCCCGCCGCCTAGATGCTGCGCCAGCAGCGGCAAGGCGAGGTTGCCGCCCTTGTCCGCCGCGCGAATCGCGTCCTGTCCGACGAGGACCGCCGAGCCGAGGCCGATCAGGGTGGTGACGAGGAAGAACGAGCCGGCCAGGAACATGAGCCACACCGCCGAGCGGCGCGCGGTCTGCGCGTCGGGCACGGTGTAAAAACGTGTCATGACATGGGGCAGGCCGGCGGTTCCGAAGGCGAAGCTAAGGCCGAGGGAAAGCTGGTCCAGCGGGTGTTTCAAATAATTGCCGGGCGCGAGGATCTTCGCACCGTATGTGTCTTCCGCTGCGGCGAAAACGGAAAACGGATCGAAGCCGAAATGAGCCAACAGCAGCGCTACCAGAACCGCCGCCGCGCTTAGCAGCATGACGGCCTTGATGATCTGCACCCAGGTGGTCGCGATCATGCCGCCGAACACCACGTAGACCAACATGCCGAGGCCGACGACTACTATAGAGATAGCGTAGGGCACCCCCAGAAGGAGCTTGATGAGTGCCGCCCCGCCCGCCATCTGCGGCACCAGATAGGCGAGGCTGACCACCACCGTGCCGAGCACGGCGGCGAGCCGCGCCTGCGGCCGCTGCATGCGGAAGGCGATGACGTCGCCGAGTGTGAAACGGCCGGTGTTGCGGATTGGCTCCGCCACCAGCATCAAGATGGCGAGGAAGGCCACCAGCGCCCCCGCCGCATAGAGTGAGCCGTCCATGCCGTAGAGTGCGGCAAGGCCGGAGAAGCCGAGGAAGGCGGCGGCGCTCATCCAGTCGCCGGCGAGGGCGAAGCCGTTTTGGATCGGTCCGAGCGTGCCGTCGGCGGTGTAGAAGTCGCTGGCCGTGCGCGTGCGCCGCGCTGCCCACCAAGTGATCGCGAGCGTAAGCGCCAGGATGGCGACAAAGATGGCGAGGGCGAGCAGTTTCATTGCGCCGTCCTCCCCGCTTCCGCTTCGCGCACGGCTTCCCGCGCCAGGGGGTCGAAGACGTGATGGGCAGCATAGGTGTAGAGCAGCGCCGCGCCCCAGCTGACCGCATAGATGGCGAGCAGCAGCGCGTATCCCACGTTCAGCGGGCCAGCGAACGGCGCGGCCATCAGCGCCCGGGCATAGCCCGCGAGCAGCAGCACCAGGAAGAAGAAGCCGAGCGAGCCGCCGAGCAGCAGCGAAATGACGCGGCGCTTGGCATCGATCAGGCGGCGAAAGGCGGGCAGGTCCACGCGGGCGGTCCATTCGGACGCGCTGGGAATGGGGACGGCCGCAGGGGGCGCTCGCCGGGCGGCCGGCGCGCTCTCGATAGTCATCGGGCGTTTCCTTCGATCTTGTTGTGGACCCGGCGCGGGACCGAGTCGCCTCCTTGATCGCAACCGCCGTGCCAATCAGGATGTCACGCGATTTCAATATCTTGCGGAAAGCAGATCGACAAATATGAACCGATCATGCATCGTCTGATGCAAATCCGGATCGAGGAAATGCCATGGGCCGAACCCGCGCAACGCGAGACACCCCGCAGCCGCCCCCGCTCTCCGAGCGCGACTTTGGCGAGATCGTCCGCAATTCGTTCGACGGTATCTTCGTGGCCGACGGCGAGGGACGCACGTTGCTGGTCAATCCCGGCTGCGAGCGGAATTACGACATCCGCGCCGCCGACGTCGTGGGCCGGCCGGTCAGCGATCTTGAGGCCGATGGCATCATCCGCCCGGTGATCGCTCCGCGGGTCATCGCATCCGGCGAGCGCGTCACCGCCATCCAGCGCACCCACAAGGGCAAGACCATCTTCGCCACCGGCATTCCGCTCTTCGACGAGGCCGGACGGGTCCGTCGCGTCATCATCAATTCCCGCGACACCACCGAGCTGGACCAGCTGCAGGCCGAGCTGTCGCGCATCCGGGGGGACCTTGCCCGCGCGCAAACGGAAGTGGCGCAGCTGCGCGAGGAAGGGCAGGGAGCCGGTGGGCCGGTGGTTCATGGCGAAACGACCCGGCGCATCGCGGATCTGCTCCGGCGCGTGGCGGGATCGGACGCCACCGTGCTGCTCACCGGCGAGTCCGGCGTCGGCAAGGAGGTCTTCGCTCGATTTGTCCACCGCGAGAGCGCGCGGTCGAAGGCCCCCTTCATCAAAATCAATTGCGGCGCCTTGCCCCGCGACCTGATCGAATCCGAATTGTTCGGCTACGAGGCCGGCGCCTTCACCGGCGCCCAGCGCGGCGGCAAGCCGGGCATGATTGAGATGGCCAACACCGGCACGCTGTTCCTCGACGAGATCGGCGAGCTGCCGCTGGATATGCAGGTGAAGCTGTTGCACGTTCTGCAGGACCGGATCATCGCCCGGCTTGGGGCCACCCGTTCAATTCCGCTCGACATCCGGGTCGTCGCCGCCACCAACCGCGATCTGGCGAAGGCGGTAGAGACCGGTGCCTTCCGCGGGGATCTTTTTTATCGGCTCAATGTGGTGCCGGTGGTGGTACCGCCGCTGCGCGAGCGACGCGACGACATTCTGCCCCTACTGCGGCAGGCACTGGCCAGCTTCAATGCCCAATATTGCACAGCAAAGCAGCTTTCCCACGCCGCCGCTCGCACCCTCGTCGCCCATGACTGGCCCGGCAATATCCGCGAGCTGCGCAACATGGTGGAGCGCCTCGTGGTCACGGTGTCCCACGACGTGATCGATGTCGGCGACCTCGCCATTCCTGCCGCCGCGCCCCGTGGGGCGGGGGGTGCTTCGCTCGAGGAGCAGGTCCGCCGTTTCGAGATGGCGCTGATCGAGGACGCCCTGCGCCGCTGCATTACCACCCGTGCCGCCGCCCGCGATCTGCGCGTCAGCCAGTCCACAATTGTGCGCAAGCTGAAGGGTGGAGGGTTTGCCGCGTGAAACCAGCGCACCGCCGGCGCGCTCGCGACGCAGAGATGACCGACACCGTTGGCCCAAGTCCTTAATGCGAGATCGCTCGGCCTCAACTTCCACGAGGACGATGCTGTGCTTAAGAAGAGCACCGGACGGCGATTGAGGTCCACCGTCCGGCTGCCTAGCCCGTGTGAAACTTGGGCCGTGGCAGGCGCGGCAAGCTAGCGCAACCTGAAGCAGAGCAGCAAGAGCCGGGCGCGCATGCGGGAATGGCGCCCGGCTCGATATCTGGCCTGATGGTGCGTCGGGCAGACCGAAGATCTTGTATCACAATGCGGGAAGGAGCCACCCCAACAATTACGCGCCTGCGCCCCTCTAAAGCAGGCCGGCCGCCCAGTCTGGGCAACGAACGGGTGCCTTGTTCACCCTCTCAACAAGGGCGTATCGCTGTAAACGGCTCGATTGTCCGAAAAAATTGGAAGGATTTCCGACAGGCGCGGGCAAGATTGGGCATTTTAAAACGGTTCAACTGGTTGTAGTCGTCGGCTTCGTAGCCGAGGGAAATTCAGGATGCCCGGAATAAGAGGAGCCGCCAGCTCCCGAGGAGGTTGGCGTCCGTTGGGGACAATGGGGCTCGCCGAACAGGTGCTGACGGTCGCTATCGTCCTGATGGTGATATTGACGCTCGGCACGGGAGCCAAGTTGTTGTTTCAGACGCCGCATGCCGTGACTCTCGACCGTGCGGCAGCGCAGGCTCTGGAAAACCAAACCTTCGACTACGAATAGCCGGGCGCCGCACCTCTAACGCGGCTCGCCAATGGCAGTTCCTCGGAACCATACCTTGTTCGCTGCCGCTGCCCGGCAATCGTCGGGACCAACGGATGGCCGCCTCAAATGAAGTATTGTTCATTCTCGCAGCACTGGCACTGCTGGCCGCCGGTCGCATCCTTTGGCGAGCAAAGTGAGCCCCGGGGTCATCCCACCATCTTGAATCTCAATGCCTCGTTTTTCTAAAATGCCGGCCCGACCGTTCCGACGGGGGAAGGCATGGATACCGGCATCGCCCTTTTGAGCGCCGCCGTTCTCTTCGCGGTGGGATGCGCTCTCGCACTGGCCTGGCTCGCGACACGGCCCTGACTCAATCGACACCCGTACGTCGATGCCCGAGTGATGATTCGCCGCCCTGAGCGGTAATCATGAGCGTAAGCAGGGCTATGCCAGCAAAGGCGACTGTCACAGCAATCATCGTGGCCTCGGCGCCGGTCTCGCTCAAGATCCATAGCCCTCGACCGATCGGCGCGCCGGGCTAGCCTCGAGTTCCGAATGGTGGGGCCCAATACGCTTGGGGGCGAGCCGGGCGGCCACTTGGAGGTCAAGCCGCCCGGCTCCGTCCGCCTAAAGGTCGTCCCGTTCGCCCCCTCAGGAGACGCCCGTGGGCATGGACATAACATTTTACCAGAGAAATGCCCGTTCGCGAATTCCGCGCCTGTGACAGGTGAGCCGGGCGACCTATGGGGGAAGACCGCCCGGCTTCCGCCTGCCCCAGTGTCAGTGCTTGGAGCAGACAGCAAAATATACACCAAAGAATCCGCGCCCACCCGCAAAGCTCCCTTCGTCCTGTGCTACGCGAGCACCGACAGGGTTGTTATTTCACAGGGCACTGTGCATCCTTGTGACGGTAAGGGGGAGTTCCGCTAGCCCAGGCAGATCCATGATGCGGCGTCTTGTAGCCGGAGCCTACGTGCCGTTCATCGTGGCAGTACTCGTTGCTGTCATCGTTCTGGCACAGGCGCTTACCCTTTGGCGGTCATATCAAGCCACATGGTCGCTGGCATCTATTTCCGCAGAGAATGTCCTGAACACGATTGCCGCCAACATTGAGCGGAACCTCAGCATTATCGATCTGTCCGTTCGCGGGGCAGTAGATGCCTTTAGTGCGAACGGGGTGAAAGACCTCGCGCCTGAACTCCGGCGAGTGGTTTTGTTCGACCGCGCCGCGAGCGCCCAATATCTCGGTCAGTTGGTGATCCTTGATCGCAATGGAGACGTCATCGAGGCGTCTGGATCGCGACAGCCTCACCAGATAAATCTTGCCGACCGCGACTATTTCAGGGCGCAGGTAAATGGGCAGGCGGGCCTCTATGTGAGCGCGCCCTTTCGCAGCCGGCTCCGCGACAATGACCCGAGCATCGCCCTGAGCAGGCGGATTTCCGGACCGGACGGTTCGTTCGAAGGGGTGGTGCTGGCAGCGCTTCGGCTGGCATTCTTCCAATCGCTCCTGGATACCGTAAACCTCGGTCCGGAAAGCGCCATCTCTATCACCCGGACCGACGGAACCATCATCGTTCGTTCGCCATCGACCGACGACACGGGAAACTCAGGCCTGAACGTCGCCACCTCCCCGGTCTTTCAGAGGATGATCTTACGGCCGGGCGAGCCTTTCAGTGAACGATCCCAGCTTGATGGCATCGACCGTCACTACCTTCACACTATCATCGGCGAATTCCCGCTCCTTCTTTCCGTCGGCATTTCGCCTGCTGCCGCCATGGCTGAGTGGACGGAGAGCGCCCTGATATCCTCGGCGCTGACGGTGGCCATGTGCATGTTGCTCATCGTCCTCGTTCGCGCGCTCCGGCTCGCTCTGATGCGAAGCCAGGAAGTCGAGGCACAACTCAAAATCCTGGCGGTCACGGATGAGCTCACGGGATTGCCCAACCGGCGCGCCTTCGATCTAGCCCTCGGTTCGGAAATGCGCCGCGCCGCCCGCAACCGGTCATCCCTTGCGGTGCTGTTGATCGATGTTGACCACTTCAAGCGCATCAATGATCGTTTCGGACATGCGGTGGGTGATGTGGTGCTGGCTCGGATCGCCAGGGAAATCTCTCGTTGCATCCGACGGCCCGGTGACTTTGCCGCGCGGTATGGCGGCGAGGAGTTCGTCGCGATCCTGCCCGCGACTGAAGCGGGTGGGGCCAGCTTTCTCGCCGAGCGCATGCGGCTGACGATTGCCTCGATGGAGCCCTGCCCGGGCGAACCATCTCTCGCCAAGGTCACTGTCAGCATCGGTGTTGCTGCGACCCTTGCGCAACCGTCTTCGTCTGGTGCCGAACTCGTGACTTGGGCGGATCGCGCGCTGTACGAGGCGAAAGGAGCGGGTAGAAACCGCGTCGCCTGCTACCGCGAGGATGAACGCGCCACACCAATGTCAAGCAGCCGTATGCCGTCTGGTAGCTAGATGAGAGGGCGCTGGCACTTCGTGGCCGGCGCATGGTTTCCCCAACGCCGGCCGATTAGCTTCAGGCCACCTCCACCTCGCGGATCGCACCCACCATGGCCTGCGCGCAGGCGGCGTAGGTTCGGCGGCGCAGCCACAATCTCGCTCAGGCTGTTTGGCGGCAGAGGAGCGCCTTGCTCCAACCTCGATGAGGCCGTACCGTTTCTCCAGCCCTTCCGTAGGCTGGATCGATGCGTCGGCACTCAATGCCGGTGTAGTCCCCAGGTATCCCGGAGAGGTTTGGCGCCGGCTCTGGCCCATAACGGTGGTGTGACCGGTTCGGCTCGTCCGAACCTTCCCCAGGTGACCAGCCAGGGTCGGCGTCTTCGAGACTTGGTGGAGTTCTCTACATTTTGGCTCTCTCGGCCTTCTCGCAGATAACCATCGGCCAACGTGCGCCAACAGCTGACACTGCGATGGACGACCAAGCCGACACTCAGCCAACCGTCTTCTAAAGCCCACGTGCGCGAAGTCTCCTCCGCGACTCTACTCCGCGACCTTCAACACGACCTTGCCGAACCCGCCGCCGGCTTCCATGGCGCGATGTGCTCGGCTGCCCGGCCGGCCACGCCGGGAATGGAACCGTGAGCTTTCGTTCGGATGATTTCGAAGCCCAGCGCGCGGCGGCCGAGGCGGGTCTAGGCATCGCATTTCTGCCGAGCTGGGTCGTCGGTCCGGACGTGAAGTCCCGCAAGCTCGTGCGCCTGCCGCTCGGGGGCGAGCCCTGGAACGACGGCAACGCGGGCATCTACCTCCTGCGCGCTTTGCCGCAGCCAAGCGCGAAGGTGCGGGCCTTTTCCGAGGCCTTACGCAAGTTCATCGGCAATCCTCCCGTATGGGATTCATGATCCATGCCCGATCGACGGGAGGGCGCCAGGAGCGGACTTGCCAAGAGCGGCTCTGGGCGTCCGCTTTGCGCCCGAGGCTGTGTGAGAACTCTGCGCGGCTGATCGGTCAAGCTGCCTTTTCTATGGCGCGCGTCGGCTCCGGTCACCCGGCTATCGCCTTGAGTGTTGGGGCCACGCCGGCCACGGCAATGGCACGCTTCATGTTGTAAGCCAGTATCGCCAGGCTGGCTTCGGTGGCGACGTGCTTGAGGCCGCGCGTTCGGAAGTGGGTGGCCCCCATCCATCCTTTTATGGTGCCGAAGACGTGCTCGACCGTGCAGCGGCGGACCGCCATGGCTTCGGGCATCGCTTGAAGCCTGCGCTCCATGGCATCGAGCACTGCTTCTTGCTCCCATCGTCGGATGCGCTTCTCTTTGCCGGCCGTGCACAGGGAACGCGATGGGTAGGCGCTGCAGGCCTTCTGGTTGAAGTAGACGCTGATGAGCTTGCCGCCCTCCACCCGGGCAAAGCGTTTCTGCAGCTGTTGACCGGCGGGGCAGCGATAGGCGTCGGTCTGCGGCTCGTGCACGAACCTAGCCTTGCCCCAGAAGCCGCGCGCCTGTGCCGGTGAGGTATTTGGCTTGGGCACTATCGGGATGATGCCAGCTTCGGCGCAGGCGCGGATTTGCTCGCCCTCATAGTATCCACGATCTGCCAGGGCGATCATTTCGGCAGCGCCAGTCTCGGCCTGGGCGGCTGTGGCCATCTCCAGCAGATGCGAGCGGTCATGACCGCGGTTGGTTACCGCATTGGCGACGACGATGTGGTGTCGGGTATCGACGGCCGCCTGGACGTTGTAACCGACCACGCCGCGATGATCGCTGCCGGTTGCCACGGCGCACGCATCCAGATCTCGACTTCCTCGGGCTCCGTGAGGATGACTGGCATGGCCTTCGGGTGGACGCTGGCGACCGGCTCGCTTGGCTCCGTGGTGAGGAACCCGAACAGGTCCGCGGTCTCGACGCCCGTCTTCATCTTGCGCGCGCAGGTCCATCCCGGCGTCCAGATCCCGGCGAACACGGCCAGCGGGCGTGCCTTCGCCACCTCGCCCAGCTCCCGACTGTTCTATGTGAGCCCCAACCCTCTGCGGCTGTGCTCTAGCGCCATTGGGTCCGACTGTCGGAGGGGATTGCTACCCGAGCCTGTCCGCGCCAAGCCTGTCGGGAGCGGCGTGGAAAGAACACTGGCCGTGATCGGCCAGTGTCTCGATCACGCGGCATTCCGCCACCCGTCCGTGAGCGCAGGCACGGACCATGCGCTCCAACTCTGCCTCCAGCGCCTTGAGGGAAGAAATCCGTCGCCGCACTTCGTCGAGATGGGCACCTGCAATGGCGTCGGCTTCCGCGCATGACTGATCGGGGCGATCCTGCAAGGTCAGCAGCGTGCGGATGGCATCGAGGCTGAAGCCCAGCTCACGGGCATGGCGAATGAAGGCGAGGCGCTTGACCTGCGCATCGTCGTAGAGCCGGCGATTGCCTTCGCTGCGCGGCAGGTGCGCTAGGAGGCTCGTCTCCTCGTAGAAACGGATGGTGGGCACCTTCACGCCGCTGATGCGGGCGGCCTCGCCGATGGTCAGGTGAGCAGGGACGGGTGCTGCTGCCATGGGACTTGCTCCTCTAGTCGCTAGAGCATTTAGGCTGCCACCATGACCCAAGGAAAGGCGGCATCATGACAGCCCGTGAGGTTCAGACCCGTTATCGCGTCTCGGGCATGGACTGCGCCTCCTGCGCAGCGAAGATTGAGGCCGTTGCAAGCCGTCTGGACGGGGTGGTGGAGGCGAGCGTGTCCGTGGCGGCGGCGACCTTGGTCGTGCGGCACGTTTCTGGTGCCGATCTCTCGACCTTGCCGGCGCGGTTGAAGCCCATGGGCTATGGACTCTCGCTCGCGAATGCCGCGCCGGCACACACGCCGACTCCGGTCTCAGCACCCGAGGCTGACTGCGGGCATGATCACGGTTCCGAACTCGGGAGTCACGGCCATGGGGGCCAAGACCATGCGGGACACGACCACGCGGACCACCAACACACGGACCATGACCACGCCGGACACGACCATTCCGAGCATCCAGGTCGAACGGCGTCCGCTGCCCGCGATGATCACGCCCATGGCGCCGAATTGGGCGAGGGCGGTCTCTGGTCCAACGGCAAGCTGCGGCTGACCCTCGCCAGCGGTGTCGCCTTTGCGGCCGCCTTCCTCGCCGGCCTCATCCTGCCGCAGGTCCAGACGCCGCTGTTCATCGCCGCCATGCTGGTCGGTCTCGTTCCCATCGCGCGCCGGGCGTTCGCGGCCGCGGCCGTCGGCATGCCCTTCACCATCGAGACGCTGATGACCATCGCCGCCGTGGGTGCGGTGATCATCGGTGCGGCGGAGGAGGCCGCGGCCGTCGTGTTCCTGTTCCTCGTCGGCGAACTGCTCGAAGGCTTCGCCGCCGGCCGGGCGCGCGATGGCATCAAGGCGCTCGCGGCGCTGGTGCCGAAGACAGCGTTTGTGGTGCGGGGCGGCGATTTCGTGGAGGTGCCGGCGGCGCAGCTCGCCGTCGGCGACACCATCCTCGCGCGCCCCGGCGACCGCATCGCGGCCGATGGCGCGATCCTTGCGGGGGAAGGCGGGATTGACGAGAGCATGGTCACCGGCGAGAGCGCGCCCGTGACCAAGGGCGTCGGCGCGAACGTCTTCGCCGGCACCGTGAACGGGGATGCAGCGCTGACCGTGCGCGTGACCGCGACCGCCGAGGACAACACCATCGCCCGCGTGGTCAAGCTGGTGGAAGAGGCGCAGGAATCCCGCGCGCCCACGGAGCGGCTCATCGATCGCTTCTCGCGGGTCTATACCCCCGCCGTCGTCGTCATCGGCTCACTGGTTGCGACCATCCCGCCATTGCTGATGGGCGGTGACTGGGGCGAATGGGTCTACAAGGGCCTCGCCATCCTGCTCATCGGCTGCCCGTGTGCGCTCGTCATCTCGACGCCGGCGGCCATCGCCTCGGGCCTCTCAGCCGGCGCGCGCCGGGGCCTGCTGCTGAAGGGTGGCGCGGTGCTGGAAACAGCCGGCAAGGTCACCACGGTGTGCCTCGACAAGACCGGAACGCTCACCGAGGGCCGCCCTAAGGTCACGGATGTCATCGGCCTCGCGCTGCCGGATCAGGACGTGCTGCGCCTTGCCGCCGCTCTGGAGGGTGGGTCGAGCCATCCTTTGGCGAAGGCCATCCTTGAGCGCGCCGCCGCGGAGGGCCTGACCATTCCCGCCGCGCGCGATGGCCGCGCGCTGGGTGGGAAGGGCGTGACAGGCCTCGTTGAAGGGCGCGATGTGTTCCTCGGCTCCGTCGCGGCCGGCGCGGCGCGCGTGGCGCTCGACGCGCAGATCGAAGTCCGCCTCACAGGGCTGAACGACGAGGGAAAGACCGTCTCTCTGCTCATCGTGGACGACACGCTGGCGGGGGCCATCGCCATGCGCGACGAGCCGCGCGCGGATGCGGCGGCGGGACTTGCGGCGCTGAAGACTTGCGGGCTGCGCACGATGATGCTGACCGGCGACAATCCCCGCACCGCCGCCGCCATCGGCCGCGCGCTGGGCATCGAGGTGCGCGCCGGTCTTCTGCCGGAGGACAAGCAGCGCATCGTCTCCGAGCTGAAGCAGAGGGGGGAGGTCGTCGCCAAGGTGGGCGACGGCATCAACGATGCGCCGGCGCTCGCCGCCGCTGACATCGGCATCGCCATGGGCGGCGGCACCGATGTGGCGCTGGAGACGGCGGATGCGGCGGTGCTGCATGGCCGCGTGCGCGACATTGCCGGAATGATCGACCTTTCGCGGCGGACCATGAGCAACATCCGCCAGAACATCGGCCTCTCACTGGGGCTGAAGGCGGTGTTCCTGGTGACGACCGTCGCCGGCATCACTGGCCTGTGGCCGGCCATCCTGGCCGACACCGGGGCCACGGTGCTCGTCACCGCCAACGCCCTGCGGCTGCTGGGGGACAGGAGCCGTTGAAGGGGCGGCCTATGTCCCCTTCTTCAGCCTCACCCCCGGCCCCTCGCCATTCTCCGCCACGAAGATCACGCCGGCGGCTACAAGGGCGGCAGGAAGGTTCAAGGCAAACAGATCTTAGCTGCACGGTCGTTGAGCCGGCGGAGGACATCAGTCAGACGCGAGCCAACCCTTCGAGTGCAGATTCTCGAAAGCAATGCCAATCTGGCGCTGCGAGAAGCGCCGCTTGCGCTCGTTCCAGGCGTAGACTTTCGCTGCGACATCCTCGACGCCAGAGGCTCGTTCGCGCGAGGCGACCCAATGCACGGTGGCCAGCAGTTCCAGGCCGAAGGGCGTTTCGAACCCCTCGACCAGTTTGCCGACGCGGTCGAAGCGCTCGCGGGCGGCACTGTCCTCCGCTAGGAAAGCTTCCGCGTCGGTGACGGCACCAGGCACCAGTTCAAGCTGCTTGTCGGGAGCATCCCCGCCGTCCTGATAGCCGGATATAAGATGGCCTTCGACGGCGCGTAGCACATGCCGCAGGTTCTCGGCATAGGGGCCGTAAGGCGCCTTGGCGTATTGTAGCCGCAGCGGCTCGCCGGCCTCCTGCATGAAATATAGAAGCTTATGCACTTCGAGCAGCGTTACGAACGGGTCCATCAGCCCGCCGAGATAGCGGTTCATCAGCACAACCAGCGCCGCGCGGCCCGGCGTCATCTTCGGGATGTCTCGGGACTTGGTTTCTGCGGCTGCGCTGTTCGGCTCGAAGACGATCACCTCGCAGTGGTTGAGGCCGCGCAGCGCCTCGACGATGCGCGGGCGCACGTCGGCCCAGTTGAGCCCGCCGAGCCCACTGCCAAGCGGCGGAATCGCGATCGAGCGAATGCCCCGAGTGCGGACCTCCTCGACCAACGCCTTCAGGCCGGAGTCGATATCCTCCATACGGCTCTTGCCGCGCCAATGGCGCTTGGTGGGGAAGTTGATGATGAACTTCGGGTTGGTCAGCGTCCGCGTCTCGAACACGAACATCCGGCCCGGTTGCACTTCTTCACGCGCGCAGGCGGCTTCGTAAGCCCTAAAATTCTCCGGGAAGTCGTTCTTGAACTGCAGGGCGATGCCGCGGCCCATGATGCCGACGCAGTTGACCGTGTTGACGATCGCTTCCGCGTCCACCGTCAGGATGTCGCCGGTCCTGAATTCGATCATCGCCATCCCTCCCTCAATAGTACCACTCCGGCTTCACCTTTATGGGGGGGCGATGCAATGCTTCCCCAAACGCCGCCATAGCACGTCTTCCAACGTTCTCCGAATGCACCCCAATCCCTCGGACGAGCTCCCAAGGAAATCCTTGGTGCATCAGGAACTCGGCCATCTTGTGATCCCGGCATGACGGCCATTGCCGAGCTCCTATCGCGCTCCAATCCAATTCCCCCAGATGCCCGACATCATCGTAAAAATCAGCGGCGCGATTCGCAGCGTTGATGTCGGTGAATGCCCATTTTCGCCTTGCGTGCGCCGCCCACTCGATAGCTTCGTGGAGGTCGGCCATGAGATGGACAACGGGACCTTGTCCTTCACGGTAAGCGACGTTGGGATGATTCTTTTTGTGTATTACGTACAGCATTACCGATCGCGGGCAAAAGTAAAATGGCACGTACTCGCCGACACGGGTTCCCAGATGGCAGCTTACAGGCAGGCTCAAACGATCTGCCTTGATCTCATTATTTCCAATAACAGCCATTCCTTGGCGCTGTGCCATAACGACGTCTGGCCACAGCGATCCATCCGTGACAATCGAAGGCAGATTGTCAACGTGAACGATATGATAGATCTTGGGATGTGCGGGAACAGGCATAGTCAGTAGGGCCAAGGGCCGGAAGCGACCTCGTGAAAAGGCGCCGGACGTGGACTTAGCCATTTCTCCATATGGGCCAGTGATGCTTTCACGGAACAAGCTCCATTGATCACGGTGTGCGGTCGGGCATCTTGGCGAAGGTCCTGCGTCCCCTCAATCGCGCTTGCGGCTGTCTCCTTTACGCTCCCGCATCCGTACCCCCGCCCCGCCGCCGTTCTCTGGAATGAACTCCACGCCGGCGGCTTCAAGGGCGGCGCGGATTGCATCTACAGCATCGGAAGAGACGGCGCGCCGGCTTCGCTCGAAGTCCACTATCGTGGACAAGCCGAGTTGGGAGGCCTCCGCCAAGGCCGGCTGGGTCAGATCGAGGAGAGCGCGGGCGGCGCGGCATTGTGCTGGCGTCATGTTTCTCAACATTTTCTGTTGACAGGGGTCCGCGCACGCTTCTAGCGTCTCAACATTAAATGTTGATTACCGCTGGAGCAATCCCCATGCCGAACCCCACCGTTCCGGCAGCCGCCCCCGGCTTGCCTGCTGCCCAGAAGCCCATCGACCCCGTCATTGCGCTGATTGACCAATGGCGAGAGGCCCGCGCCGAGTTCGCCTCGCGACCGCCGATCAATACCGAAAGCTGCCATGACGACGACGGCTGGATGGACGACGAGCTGAACCGAGCTCCCTCTGCACAAAGTCTGGAGGGTGCCATCGCGGCACTGGAGTTGGCCCAGATCGAATCCGCCTTCGCGCCCGCGCTGGTCCGGTCGGCACTCGGCTTCCTGAAGACGTTCACCGCTCCGGTCGAGCGGCCGGCGACACGAGCGGAAATGGAGGCCTATCGCGAGTGGCTCTTCATGGAAGGGCGCCTCCTCGGGATGGAGCTCTATCCGGAGATGGGAGACGACGCCGATCGCGTGATCCCTTGCAACACCGGCGCCGGCGAGCTCCATCTGCCACCCTGTGGCTCCTGGAGGAAAATAGCGAAGCCGTCGTCGCGAGCGGTGCGAATTCTCACCGCCGTGGGCGCAAACTTCGAGAGGATCGCCCGCTGCGGAGACAAAGGCGGCGGTATATTGGGACCGGACAAGGCGACCGGATCGGAAGACGAGGCCAGCCATGGCTGATCCGATCTTCGCCGCCATCGCAGAACACCAGCGGCGCCGGGCCGAGCATGAGGCTGCGTTCGACGCGGCGGGTGAGGCCGAACTGACAGATCGCGACGATGGGCCTCTCGCCGCCGAAGCGGGGGCCCTGCGCGATGCCGCCTCCGAACGGGAGGTCGAGGCGCTGCAGCAGGTGCTGCACACCGTGCCCCTCACGACCGCTGGCATGCTGGCGTGGCTGGACCACATCAGCGGGCCGGCCGGCTTCGACGGCATCGCCCCTCGCGACGACGACGTGGCAGCCATATTCGGCACGATGCGCGCCTTTGTCGTCGGTTCGGAGGTCGGCTCATGAGCATGATCGCCGCCGCTCTCCGCGAACTGATAGCCGCCGGCCTCACCGGTGACGAACTCGTGGCAGCCGTCGCCCGCATCGAGGCCGAGATGGCGGTCTCAGTGCCTCCGGATCGTTCGAGCGATGCGGCCGAGCGGAAGCGCGAAGCTGACCGCGAGCGCCAACGTCGGAAGAGAGAGTCAGCAAGGGCGGCAAACGGCCGGGCAGACGACTGGGAAAAGTCGCAGGTGTCGCACGAGGTCGCCGATTGTCGCGCGACTTCCGCGACATCGCGCGACGCTGGCGACCCCCCTCTCGATAAGATGTCCCCCAGACCCCCTAAGAATTACTCTCCCCCAATTTCTACCCCATCGGTTCCTGACGGAACCTCCTCCCCCTCGGCGACGGATTGCGACGCGACGGATCGCCAGGACGAACTCGCCGAGGCCCTGGCGGCATTCAACCGGATGGCGGCCGAGGTCGGCCTGTCCGAAGCGCAGGGACTGAGCCGGAAACGCCGGCTGGCCCTGAAGGCCCGGTTGCAGGACTGCGGAGGGATCGCCGGCTGGCGGATCGCCATGGACCGAGTTCGGGCTTCACCGTTCCTCCGCGGCGACAACGACCGTGGATGGCGGGCGAGCCTGGATTTCTTGCTGAAGCCGGAAAGCTTCGCGAAGCTGATGGAGGGGGCTTACGACCCGGCGCCGGGAGGAAGGCGTCACTGGCCGGAGCCTCGGTCCTCGATGGCCACGGCGATGGCGGAGGTCCTGCTCGAGCATCCCGATTCCGAGTTCGGGAAGCGCGCCAGGGCCGCCGGCTTCCGGAGAGGAGATTTCCGCGGTGGCGGCGACGCGATCATCGCTGGCATGGCGCGGGTGGCCGAGCAGAGGTTCGGACAGTGGCCGATATCGTCGGATGGGCACGTGATCGACGGCGCAGCAGAAGAGCTGTTCGGCGACTATGCCGACGATTGACCGTCATCGGCCTGCCGCTGCAGATGTGCCATACGCACATCCGTAGTGAAGGAGATGCTCATGGCTCCGCGCGCCGAGATGCCCCTGTTCCCCTGCGAGGTCGATATTGCCCGGGCTGTCCTCGGGCCGGGACGCGTCAGCGAGTGGAAATCCATCGCGATCATCCTCGAACGGCAGGGACTGCCCCGGGTCGATCCGATGTTCGGCGGCCGCTACTGGCCCGCCGTGCGAGCTTGGTTCGATCACAGGGCTGGTATTGGCCCGCGGCTCCATTCAACAGGGACTGGCGTCAAGGAGAATTGGGATACTCCTACTCCGCCGCCACGCCGTCGCCCACCCATCGATAAAAAATAGCCGCCGCTCGGCCTTCTCACCCCGCGCGGAACAGTCGTCGCCGCGCTGTGCCACCATCAACTCGCTCGGCGCCTACTCCGACCGCGCTTCGCGGCTGGCTCTTCCTCTACCGACTGCGAAGGAGATTCGGGGGACTGGAGGCCCACCTGCTTCCCTGCCTTGCCCGTGATCGGAAGTTTCATGTGGGTCTGGCGCCGCTCGCCGTCGGGCTTCGGGGGGCCCTTCGTCAATCGTGCAGACAGGCCGGATTCGTCAGCGGCGGCCCGCGCCAGATTGAGCTCGAGCAAGCGGGCCAGTGCATCTTCGTCGGAGATGTCCGCGGGCCAGCCATAGGCCTCGGCGACAGCGGCGTCGAGCTCCCGGTGTACGTTGACCAGCCACTGCGGGCGCCGGTTGTAGAGGTTGGTCAAGGTGCGCTCGCGCAGGATTGCCGCCGCCGCAGTGTCCTTGGGGAGGATGCGGTCGGGAAACCCAGGGACCACCTCGGGCTCCATGCGGACGAGGTCGGAAGGGTTCAGCCAAGCGTTGCGGAGGTCATCAAGGCGCCGCGCGGCCTGCGCAATGGCGACGGCGTGCGGATCGCGTTGGAGACGTGCGATAGGAATGTTTGGAGTTAGGCCATCGGGGAACGGGAACGTCGCGAAGGTCGTGGTCGAAGTGTAGCGCGGCCGGTCCTCTAGGCTCGTTCCAAGCCGCAACGACCAGATTTCGTGAAAGCGGCTGTGGAGGATGCCGAAGGTCGTGTCGTCGTCCCGGGCAATGACGATCAGGTTCTTGTCGGGAAGTGTAGGGTAGCGCAACCAGACGAATAGTCGATGTTGCGAGGTTTCTGTGGTGACGATGTAACGTGAAAGCCGTTCGATCTGGGAACGCATCTCGGGCCGAGGCCAGTACGGCTCCCACCAACGGACCCGCGCGTGTTGATCTCGCGCTGTCGCCCGCGCCTCCGTCAAAGAGCGAAGATCCGCCAATGAATCTGGATCGTAGCGGGCGGCGCGAAGATACTCGTATGGCACTTCGTACTGGGAGGCCTCAGCATCCGACAGAACCAGTGGTAGGTCGATCAACCAACGGTCGCGCGGCCGCCCGGTCACGTCATCGCCATTCCAGTAGGGCTTCAAAATCGTGCGGTTGTGGCGGCCGTTGGGGTTTATTGGCAGGCACATCCACCTACGGGCCACTTCCCCGGTGACATCGTGCGGCCCGCTCGTCTGGATGCCAAAGAAAGAAGCCCTCTCGTTCTCGGTCAATGCCCTGGCGAGCGTGAGGTCAATTCCAGTCGTGAGGTCTGGATTGATGTTGGAGACCGGCTGGCCGTCAAGGTAACTTTGGTCGGGCTTCAACTCCGGCGCGCAAAAACAGACAAGCGAAACTTCGACACGTGCACCCTCGATTGTCCAAGGCTGTTCACTCCACGCATTATGAATGGCGAGACTACGAGCGATCGCGTCCATAACGGGCCGGTTTGTCCCGCCGCGGATCGAACTGGTTGCGACAAGGCCAACGCCCCTGGTCCGCCCGGCGGCAACTTCAGCGCGCGCCTTCTCAAACCAGTAACAAACGAGGTCGGAGAAGCCCTGAAGTCGGCCGGCATAGGCCGCGCGGAGCCTCACCACATATTCTACCCCGAGCCTCCGCTTCATTAGCTTGGCGCCTAAGAAGGGAGGATTTCCGACAATGAAGTCCGCGCGGGGCCACGTGGCGGCACGATATGCGCTCCCGGTTTCGGCCCCCTCCAAAAGATCCATCTGTCCACCACGATCAGGCGGAGGGACTCGCTCAATGAGGGCATCCGCGCGTTCGATGGAGTTCAGCTTTCGAAGGACGGGGACTTCGTGTGTGTGGATCCCGTTCCGCAGGCGCCATTGGATATCGCCGATCCAGATCGTCGTGCGTGCGAGCTCCGCAGCGAGTGCATTGGTCTCAATGCCCAACAGGACTTCAGGGCCAACCGTCGGCCAACGCGACTTCAAACCCAGCATTTCGCAATCGAGGTTCGCGCGGTTCTCGATGTCCTTCACACCCTGCAGCGCGAGATAAAGGAAATTGCCCGAGCCGCAGGCCGGATCGAGAATCTTCAAGTTGCATAGCTTTTCGACAAACTGGGATCGCACCTCTTCTGCGGCCTCATCCCGGGTCATCCGACGCCGCTCTTTTTTCCGCATTGGTGGCGGGTGAGTCCCATCGAGGAGGCCAACAATTTTTCCTTTGGTCACCTCCCATTCAGCGCGGAGAGGGCGCAAGATCACCGGGTCGATTATCCGGGCGATTTTGTCTGCGTCGGTGTAGTGCGCGCCGATCTGGGCTCGTTTCTGCGGATCAAGGAAGCGCTCGAACAGCGTGCCGAAGATCGTCGGGTCGATCAGGCTCCAGTCAAGGCTGTTGGCTGCGATCAAAAGGCCGATGTCACCTTCGTCCAGAGGCAGCGCTCGACGGCCGTCAAATAGCCCTCCGTTGAAATGCATGACATCAGTGAGTGCAAAGTCGCCGCCCTTCTCCATCGCGTGGAATAGGTCGTTGAGATAGCCCCTGGCCTTGCTCGGATCTTGGGCGGCCCGGCGCAGCAGCTTCGTGAAGATGCCGCCGCGGAGGAGGCCTACGCTCTGGGCGAAGAAGCAGAACACCAGTTGGTTGACGAAGTGCGCGATCTCCTCCGGCGAGCCGCGCCCTTGTAGACGCCAAGCGATCGTTGAGAACTTGTCGGCCGCGTCCTTCGTCAGGCCGGCCCGCGTACGCGTGGGTTTAAGCTTCTCGGGATTGAAAAAGACGTTGTGAAGAATCTCACGTTTATGTGGATCCGTGATGTCGTCCAGAGTGATTTCATAAGTAGTGGGGACTGTGTTCGTCCACGCTGTGTGCACGCGGAACCGCTTGATATCACAGACGACGTGAAGCGGCGGGTTCTCCAAGGCCGGAGCGTAGCGCATCAATTGGAGAAGTGCACCGTCCAAATCCCCATTTTTCTGCTTGTACTCCCAGGCGAAATGATCCCGCTTCCAGACGTCGGCAAACCCCCTCCCGCCGCCGACTTTGCTCGCGCCTTTCTCGAAAGCAAAGAATTCGCCTGTCGGGTCGTCTTCGGTAGGCGTCGGGTGACCGACCAAGGCGCAAAGATCGATGAAGTGCTCCTGCGCAGATTGCCGTTCATTGAGCGCGGCCGACTTCCACTTCTTGACGAAGGCAAACGGCGACATCTGTGTACGAGCGCCGGCACCCATTTCTGCCCCCGAGGTCGCCGAATTTAACAATTCCTTAAGAAATCAACCTTGGCGTTAGCCAGTCAACAACGCACTACCGTTAACCTTACCGACGACGGTGATGGCCCTCTGCTGGCAGGCCCGTCCTATCCTTCTTCATCCTTGTTATCCGAGAACACGATCTGCGCACCGCTGCCCAGCGGCTCCGGCTGGAGATAATCCCGCGGGATGATCACGACGATGCCGGGCCGGACATCGGATGGCGGCGCGGCCTCTGCCTGCTGCGCCAGCTCCTCCAGGGTCCGGATGGCCTGCACAGCGGCACCCTTGGCCTCGTTCTGATCCCTCAGCTCGGCGAGGCGGTGGACGTTGCGCGGACGCTGCGATGTTTTGAACGCGGCCATCTCCGCGTTCAGGGCAGCCCGGAACTTCGGGTCCTGCGCGCACATGCGTGCGTTGCGCTCGGTCATCCCCGCCTCGATGGCGGCCTCGGTGAGCTTGAGGCCCCGCCACACCATGCCGTCGACCAAGGCCCGACGCTTCGGCGTCATCGGGTCCGGCGTGGTCATCTCGGGCAGATCGTGATCGTCGGTCTCGTCGGTCATCGTGTCCTCCTCAGCGCATCCGGATTTCGGCGAGGGGTGCCGGTGGGCGTGGCGGCGGCACGGGCGGCATAGCTGGCACGGGCAGGACCTTCCTCCGCCGCTTCCGCTTCAGCGCCGGCCCGCCCGGCTGGATGGCGGCCTTCAGCAGTGGCGACGCCCGGAAGCGCAGGCTGTACCGCGTCCCGTCGCCAGGCACCTGCCGCAGCAGGGTGTCGGAGAAGCGCACCTGCGCCATCCGGCGCGGCGGCAAGGCCCTGTGGCCGGGCACGTTGCCCTGGAGGCCGATCGTCGTTCCGCCGAAGCGGGAATAGAAGGTGCCAAAGCCGGGGATCTGCACATCGCGGCCGGCCGCCAGTTCCCGGGCGATGACCCGCATGATGATGGCGCTCATGTCGCTGGCGAGGAGCCAGGCGCCCCGCCGGTCGCGGTCGCCCTTTCGGCAGCCGAGCGCGCGGCGCGAGAGCGGCTTCCAGCGCCGGCGGACTTCGGCTCGGATACGGTTGCGCATACCGTTCTCAGCGTCGATCACTCCGCGGCCTCCCTGATTTCGAGAAGAGCTTCGGCCGCGGCAGCCTCGGCCGCCGCTTTGGCTTCCCGCCTCCGGTTGCGGCCAGGGAGACGGACGAACTCCCCGTCATGGTGACGGCGCATCCCGCCGCCCTCGAGCGAGAGCCCGAGCTGTGACGGGTCATACTCAGGCCGCTCGGCAGGAGGGCGCGTTTCGAAAAGGACGAGGCCGACGCCATAGGCGGCGAGCAAGAGGTCGAAGGAGACCGGCCCGAGCCGGCGGCCGCTGTCGCGATCCCAAGCCTCCAGCTTCCCGCAATAGCCGTCCTGGAGGCCGGCCTTGTCGTCGACTTCCAGCTGGGAGAGGCCGAGCTCCTTCCGCCGCACCTTCAGGGCATTCATCAGGCCGCAGTAAGTCCAGCAATAGGCGAGGGTCTCATGGTCCGTGCTCATGCAGTCCGCACCGCCTTCTCCGCCATGGCGGAAACAGCGCGCGGCGTGGCGCAGTCCGGGCACGACAGGACGCTACCCAGATCCACCGGCGAGCGTTCAAGATGCGCGGCGGCGAGGTCCGCGAACGCCATGTGCGCGACGACGCGGCACCTCGGGCACCAGGCCGAGAGCCGGTTGAAGCCGAAGCCGGCCAGATAGGAGAGCGAGATGCCATCCGCGCCGGTCGTTGCTCCTGCCGGCGCGGATGCAGGGCGAGGCGCGCGAGGCTTGCGATCGATCGCCGGCAGAGGCCGCGCCAAGCTGTTCTCGGGATCCCAGCGCTTGCGGGGTGCGCCCCAGTTCATCCGGGTCATCGCACACCTCGCGGCAGCGCGTCGCCGGGTGCCCACCAGTAGGACTGCCCGAAGTCGCGCTGTGCCGCCTTCTCGGCGCGGCGGAATGAGGCGCGATAGTCGGGATCCACGAGCGTCTGGAGCTGGTCGAACAGCAGGCGATCGACGGCGAGGCGCGTGTACCAGAGACTCGGGTCATAGCGCCGTGCGGTGCGCACGAGCTCGGCGCCGAACGTCGTGTCGGCGCCTTCCATGAGGCGGCGCAGTTGCTGCGATGACAGGCGGGCGACGTCTTCCGCCGCGCCGATGGCCGGGCCGGCGAGGTCCGAAACGGGCGAACGGCCGGTGCGCGAGGTCGAAGCATTGATGAGGTCGCCATAGACGCCGAGCGAGCCGGATTGCAGGCCGGAGCGCACCCAGAAGCCGGGATTGTCCATGGCCTCGGGCGTTTTGCCGTAGAGCACGGCGCGCGCCTGGATCGCCGCGGCGCCGGCGAGCAGGTTGAAGAGCACGAAGGTGGTGCCATTCCAGATGCGCTTCTCGATCGGCCCTTGCGTCGCGAGGCGCATCATGTGCGTGGCGACCATGGTCATGCTGAACGACTTGAACAGCGTGGCGCTGCGGACCATCTCGCCCCAGAAGGTGCCGGCTGTTGTGCCCCCGGTCATCACGGCACGGATGCGGGCATCGGGTTCGAGGATTGCGAACGCCCGCTCCTCAATGATCGCGCCCACGAGCTTCTCGCGCAGAGTCCGGTCGGCGATGGCCTCGGTGTCGAGGAAGCGCGCGCCCTCCACCTCCAGCGGCGCGCCAGCGCGGATGCTGTCCCAGTCCTTCGCGCTGATCTGGTGGCGGTCGAGGAAGTTGGCGAGCGGCTCGTTCACCCCGCGCAGGGCGTCCAGCGAGTGCCCGGCGTGATCCGCCAGATTGCCCATGAACTCCATGGTGAAGACGCGCTTCATCATGTCGGTCCACGCCGCCAGCCCCTGTGCCCGGATGACGGTGTTGGCCATCGCGCGCAGAATCTGCGGGCCCGATGCCTCCCCGGCGAAGCGGACGAAGCCGTGGGCGCTGTCCATTGCAGCGTGGGCGGTGAGCTGAAGGCGCGCCGCGAGGGCCCGGCTCTCCTCGCCGCCACGGCCGATCTCCCGGATGACGCCGGAGAGAATGCGGCCGGGGTCCATGCCGTTGTAGCTCGCGGCAAGCGCAGTGGTGACACTGTCGCCTGGGATGGCCGAGACGATGGCGCCGCCGAGCTTCGAGGACACGTTCAGGGAGCGCAGCCCGCCGAAGAAGCCCGCCATCAGGGGGCCGTCGACGGCATTGGCGCGGCCGGTCAGCACGTCATAGGTGCGCTCGGCGATGGACCGGCTCTCCAGCATCCGCAGCGGGTTGAGACGCTGCAGCCGCGACAGGCCGGCCTCTTCCTCCTTCGCCAGGGTCAGTGCGGCCCGGACGATGGCGCCATGGTTTGGCCCGACCACTTCGGCGAGGGCGATCTCATTGGCCATCTTGTGCAGGTGGCCCATCAGCAGGCCGAAGACGTTCTCGCCGGCGCCGTACTTCTCCGAGAGGCGAAGCCAGGCCTCTGCGCCATCTGCGCCGCCGCTGAACTGGAATGTGCGCTGTTCGGGCGAGAAGGCGGTTGCGGAGCTGTCCCCCACGGTGATGTCGCGATAGGCGCGTTCCAGCACGAAGTCGCGTCGGTCCATCTTCGCCGGTGCGCCGGTGTCGCGGTCCCACAGGGTTAACGCGCCACGGTCGACCTCGGCAGCGAAGTCGGCTTTGAACTCCTCTCGCGTGAAGATGCGGACGCGCAGCGTGTCCCAGAACTGAGGCACCCGCCAATCCTCGCTGGCAGGGAGGTTGCGCCCGGCCGCCGTGACGCGGTCCACGGCCTCCGTCTCGGCCGCCTTCCAGCCCGCAGCCGCGGCCTTCGCCGTGGAATCCCCCGTCTCGACCCCGAACACCTCCCGCACCAGATTGCGCACGCCGGCGATCTGCTGGCGGGACTGGCCGAGGATCCCCGGGGAATAGGCCTCCAGCGCCTGATCGACCTTGCGCGAGAGCTGGGCCCAGATGACCTCCCCCTTCGTGGCGACGTTCTCTCCCCCAGCTTCCCAGATATCCCGGGTGAGCATGGACATGACGCCGGCGACGCGGCCCTTCGGATGGCTGAGGACGCGCTCTTCTGCCTTCGCCCAGGCGATGGCCTGCTTTGCGGTGTCGTTCTTCAGGCGCTTGGCCGAGGATTCCAGTGCGCGCGCCGCGGCAAGGCCGGCCGCAGCCTCGGCGCTGGCGGGCCCCATGCTGCGGGAGAACTCGCCGCGGGAGCGCTCGTAGAGGCCGAGGGCCTCGTCGGCGATCTGCCGCGTGATCTGTCCCGTCTTCACCAGCTTGTCGATGCAGTCCACGACGCTCACGGCAGCACCTCCGGCATGGGCATGGCGCAGGCGCGGATCTCCGCGGCCGCAGCGATACGGGAATCGGCCTCGTCCAGGAGGTCATCGACTGACCGCATATCGGCGACGCGCTGGCCGGCCTCATCGAGGCGCTCGCCGACGGGGATCTGGAGGTCTCGGGTGGCGCGCAGCTTGTCGAGGTCGTGCAGCACCGCCGCCTCGGTCTCCTCTGCGGAGCGGGCGACGACGATCTTCTTCTCCGTCAGCTCGTCAGCCAGTGCGGCGACCTGCTCCGGGCGTGCCACAGACGGCGCGGAGGCCGGTCGAAGGGGCTCGCGGGCTGCCGCAGAGCCGGGCAATGCTTCCGCGATGGTGCGCGGCCGGAGCATCACCTCGTCTAGAATGGCGAATGCCTCATCCTCATTGCCCGCGCGGGCAACGGCGGCGGCGACCGTCGCAGCCTCATCGCGCGGCATGTCGTACCCAACCTCGCGGGCGAGACCCTGGATGCGCTTGCGCATCTGCTCGGTCCAGTGCCCGGCGCGGGCCCGCTGCTCGCCGACAGGATCCGCCCGGCCGGCAGCGGGTGGAGCTGACGGTTCGGCCCGGCGCCGCGTCAGGGCGCGGTCGACCAGATCCTCCGTGACCGAGCGCAGCACCTGATCGGCTTCACCATCGCCAGCATCGAGAATGCGACCGGCGATCTGGGCGGCCTCGTCCTGCGAGAGGCGAACGCCATAGCCGTCCTGCGCCAGCCGGGCGATGGTGCGGCGCATCTCGGTCGTGACTGCCTCGCGCCGACCGGCGGCGCGCTGCTCCCCCGCCGTGATCCGGCGCGGAAGGTCGGCGTCTGCCTTGTCGAGCTTGGCACGAGCCCGCGCGTCGGTCTCCTCGGCCCGGGCGAGCGCCTTCTCCTTCCGCGTGAGCGCGGTGCGCAGGCCCTTCGCCTCGGCGGTAAGGCTCGCGATGGCCCGGGCATCCCCCGGCGCCGTGGCGGCGAGCGTCTCGGTGATGCTGGCGCGCTCGGCCTCCAGCTCTGCACGGCGCGAGGCAGACAGGCCTTCGCCGGCAAGATCCTGCTCGACGGCGGACAGGCGGGCCGCCGTGTCCGGGTCCGTCGGCGTTCGCGCACCGGCGAGGCGCTGCTCGGCCGCCGCAAGGTCCGAGCGGAGGCCTTCCACCTCCGTGCGCAGGGCATCACGATCGGGAATCCGTGCCTCGATCGCTGCGCGGCGGGAGGCCAGGCTGTCGGCTTCCGCGCGCAGCGACGCGAAAGCTGCGGCGGCTTCCTGATTGAGCGACCGGGCCGAGCCCCGGATCTCCGAGAGCTGAAGCTCGGAGAGCCGCTCCATGGAGGCGGGCAGGCGCGCGGCTTCGCGCTCCAGGGCGAAGGCGGTCTCTTCCGCGGCGATGGCCTTCGAGCGCGCCTCCAGCACGGGGGAGAGGCGCTCGCCATAGGCGCGCAGCAGGTCGGGCGTGACGTTCTCGGAGACATCGACCGGCCGGCCGGAGACGAGGTCGTCGATGGCCTTCTGGAGCGCCGTGCGATGGGCGATCTCCCCTTCGACCGTGGGCACGAGGTTGGTGTCGGCGATCTGCCCTTCGCTCGCCACCACGTTGCCGGCGTCCCGCACGGAGCGCGGCCAGGAGCCGGTGCGATACCGCGTCCAGAGCGCCGAAAGCCCCTTCACACCGCCGCCGAGCACGCCACCTGCGACGCCCGCCATCAGCACGTTCTGTGCCGCCTCGCCGCTGGCGCCGTAACCGGGCTCGACGCGTTCCTTGAAGGGGGCGGCGAGCGCCTCGATGCCGATCTGGGTGCCGGCGGTGATGCCCGCGGTGGCGAGCGCGGTGCCGAGGATGCCGAGAGAGGCCGGCGCCGCCAGCGGCACGGTCACGATATTGACGGGGTCGGCGGCACCGGACGCGAGGGAGCCAAGTGCCAGGCCGGCTGCACCGCCCCATGTGTGCTCGCGCGACGCCGCCCGCTGGTACACCTGCCGCGCCCGGCGGGCCTTGTCCTCGCCGAGGCGGTCGAGGTCCTCCGTGGTCAGTGGCTTCAGATTGAGATCAGGAAAACGCGGTGCGAGCGCCGTCAGCTGGCCGTTCAGCTCGGCGAGCGCCGCATCGCCGCCGCCCAGCGCCGGGTTGGTGAGCACCGTGCCGGTCTTCTCGCGGATGCCGCCCAGATAATCCTGGACGCCCTCCATGCGCGAGGTGCTGGAGGAGACCGACTGGCCGAAGAGGAGCCCTTCCCGCCAGGAGGCGTCGAAGGCCTCGCCGAACTCCAGCGGCAGATCCTCGGCGGGGTGCTGACGCGCGAAGTCGAGCGCTTCGCTCTGGTAGCGGGTGAAAATGTCGAGGCTCATCGTGCCTCTCCAGGCCAACCGCCATCTTGCCGGCCGAAGTTCGATTGGGCCCACGGGAGGGCCGGTGCTGCCGCCGGCACGCCCCAGGCGCGGGGCGGGGCAGGCTCCCTGTTGTCCAGGCGCAGGATGAAGGGCGTGCCGTCTTCCTGAACGGCATATTGGGGGCTCTCGGCATTGCGGTTGAGCCGCACCAAGTATCGCCCGGCGCCGAAGGATTCGAGGCCGGCGCTGTCCCGGACATACTGAGCAGTGACTGGCTTGCCGGAACTCGTGCGGACGCCCACAAGGTCCGTATCCGCGAGGCTGAGCAGGATGCCATCGAACGTCGATTGGTCCATGCCACGGCGCGGGGCGATGATGGTGCTGCCGTTGTGGCGAACCGTGCCGCCCGTCACCTCTTCCGTCGCCCGGTCGAGCCGTTCGCGCTTCAGCACGCCGGACGTGTCGCCGGCGGCCGCCGACAGGTCGGCATACCGCGCCTTGATCGCGGTCCGCATCGTCGCATAGGGGCCATTCTCGCTGACCCCGGCGCGCGCAGAAAACGCCCCCACGGGCAGTGCGGCGTCGAGCGCTTTCACGAAGTCTTCGGCGTCGGTGCCCTTGTCGGGGACGAACCGCGGCTCGACCGTGAGAGCCTCGCGACCACGCACGATGCCGGCGGCAACGTCCGGCGCATCCTTCGCGAGCCCGCCGGCGAAGGCCAGCACCGAGCCCTTCGGCCCGGTCTCGTGAAGCTTGCCGAACGTTGCTTCCCGCACACCAGGGGGCAACGTGGCCAGGGCGCCGAGGATGCGTACCTTCCCGCTGGTATCAGCGGCATCGAGGGCGCTGGTGAGGGATCGCAGATCCTCACCCTCGAAAGCCGAGATCGGCCTCTTCAGCTGATTGGTGACCACCATCGCAGCCTTGGCATGCGCCTGGAGTGCGGACTGCACCTGATCATCGGAGCCCTGCCATGGCACTGGCGGTGGGGGCTTGATCCAGCCGGCGCGCACGCCGCGCAGGAGTGGCGTCTCCTGCTCCATGCGCTGAAGTGTGCCGAACCGCTCTTCGTCATCGAGTAGCGCAGCTCGGGCCGCATGGTTGCCGCCGGCCGCCGCCTCCTCCAGGCTGTTCCGCAGAACCTGCCGCGCATCCGGCGACAGGTCGAGCAAGGCGCCCGAGCGTTCCGCATCGCCAAGAAACTCGACGGCCTGCCGCTTCCGCTTCTCGTCGAGGAATGGGAACACTCGGCCGGAGAGGAAGGCGACATCATCCTCGCTGACGTGCCACTTTCCAATCGACTTCTTGGCGTCGGCCATCATGCCGTCGAACGTGGTACCGGCCCAATGGCGCAGGCCCGCGATTTGGGAAGGCGGGAACCCCGCGAAGCCGCCCGCATACTGCTGCGCCTGCTGCTGATGCAGCGCCTGCGCATAGGCCGTCGCATTCTCAGGGGTGTCGAACTTGCCGAGGTGTCTGCCGGACTGCCGATAGAGCGCGATCGCATCCTCGTCGGAGAGGATTTTCCCATCCGGCGAGACGGTGGGAATGAGCACCTCGCGCCCGTCCTCTCCGATGGAGATCGAACGAACCGTGCTGATGGAGCCGTCGGCGTTCTTCACTACCGGGCGATTGCCGAGGTCGATGTTGCCCGCCTCCAACAGGCCAGGCGGCGGGCGGGAGGGGACCGGGTCAACCGCTCCGGCGCCGCGCTCCGCCATCTTCTGGCTGGTCCAGCGGATGAAGTCGCCGTTGGTCTTGAGCCCGGCGAGCCAGGGGTTCGCGTCGATCACCTTCTGGCCGACGGTCGCGCGGAAATCGCCCTCCGGATTCTGCAGGATCTTCGGCCCGGCGCCTTCGCCTTGATAATACACCGCGTAGAACTCGCCGGGCGTGGGTTCGCGTCCGACGGCCGCCTTCGCGGTGGCATAGACGGACTGCATCTTGCGGATGCCGGCGGGGATCTGCGCATCGGGATCGGTCGTGTCGCCAATGCCGGAGGCGTCGCGCTCTGCCTTCAGCAGCTGGAAGATGCCGAACGCCGACGAGAGGGCCTTTCCGTCCTTCCCGATCGGCCGTCGCGCGGGATCGAATCCGCTTTCCTGCGCGATGATGGGCATGACGATGTTGAGCGGCAGCCCCGCCGCCTGGGCGGCCATCGCCACCTTCTGGCCGATGGGCGAGTTCGCGCCCGGCACCGCGGAGCTCCGCGACCAGTCCGCCGTCGGCAGCGCAAACTGGCCGCGCTTTCCGCGGCCATATTCCATCGCATAGGTGACCCGCGCCGCACCGATCGTGTCGCCGAGGCTCAGCATCTTCTGGCGGAGCAGGTCGCCATCCGCCTCCAGGTCCACACCATCTCGGAGCGCCGTGATGGTGGGTTCCGCTAGGGCACGGATTTCGCGGATGTCTTCGGTCGCCTCGGCCTTGCGCGCCGAAATATGCGCCTTGACCATGTTGAAGCGGGATTGGCGCTCCGCCTCGTCCATCTGCAGGCGAGGGTCAAAGATGGCGGTCTCGGCCTGCTTCAGGGCCTCGTGCGGGCCGACGCGGTCATAGGTGGCGTCGACGCTCGATAGGACGGCCGCCGCGCGGCCGCGGTCTTCGAGGCGGCGCAGGCGATCGTCGACGACGGCCGGATTGTAGCCCCAGCGCGGGTTCTTGCCGAGCTCGCCGAGGATGGATCGGGCGTTCTGCACCTGGGCCAGATACTCGCCGCTGTCCACGCCGCCCTTGCGGGCGAGGGCGACGATATTGTCGGCCACGGTGTTGTATTGGGTCTCCAACGCCGTCTTGGCGTTGGCCTGCGCGACGGCGAAGCTTTTCTCCTGCAAGTCTGTGTAATGGCCGACGCGGAGGCGGTCGAGCGCGGTGGAGATGGCGGAGCGCAGAACCGGCTCCTCGCGATTTACTATTTCGCGATTGTACGTCTTTGCGACCTCGTTAAACCGCGCCGGGTCATCCTGATATTGCTGCCGAAGCTCGAGGTATTTTTCCGCAGCGGTCGTCTGGATATCCGCGAAAACTTTTGCGCGTGCACCGCGCTTCATCGCCTCGCCGAGCGCTCCGAGCGTGACCATCTCCGTGATCTGCGGCGTTCCGTCGGGGCCGATCGTGACCGCCTCAGCGCCGCGGGCCTCCGCCTGCTCGATGGCGATGGGCTTCACGATGTCGACCGCATTGTCCATCGCGCGAGCGAACATCGCGAACGGCGCGGCGATGTCAGCACCGGAAATGCCGGAGCGGGGCGCCTCGGTCAGCGCCAAGCGGCGGGGGACTTCGGGAAGATCAACCATTGCCGCCTCCTCAGGAACTGGTCGAGCCGGGCGACTTCAAGCTGCCGAAGCCGATCTTCGCCATGCCGGTGACGGCATCGAGCCCGCCCCCGACCAAGGCCATATTGGCGGCCGAGCGCCGGAATGCCGCCTCATCGCGCTTCGCGTTCGCCTGGATGTTCAGGTTCTCCACGCGCGTGCGCCGCTCGCGGTCCGACACGCGGCGCTGCTCGTCCATGATCGCCTGCGTTGTGGGGCTGTCGAGGCCGACATTGGCGGAGGCGCGAATGGTGCCGATGCGCGCGAGGGTGCGGTTCAGCTCCTCGCGCAGGGCGGTGTCCGTCTGCGCCGCCTGCGTCTTCGCCACCATGGCGTCGCGCTCGGCCACGGCTGCCTGATAATTCTGCGCCTGGGATTCCCCGTAGGCCTTGAAGCCGGCGGAGGCGCCCGTCAGCGCGATCATGGTGAGGGCGGCGCCCATCAGATGCTCTCCTGCGGCGCGCTGAGGCGACCGATGTTGGTGAGGACGCGATTGAGCTCTTCAACGAGCGTCTCCTCGCGCGGGGGCGCCACCTGGGCATCAGCGAAGCGGGGGATATTGCTCGGTCGGGCGAGGTGCGCGGGGAACGGCGCGACGGTCCGCTCCTCCGATGCCTGCATGTGGTGGGTGGATGCGCCGCTCGGCATGGAGTTCTCCCGGCTCCGGCCTGGCAGGCCCGGAGCGCGAACGAAGGGGGTCGCAGAGCGACCGCCGGAGCCGAGAGAATTCGAGATCGGTGGCCGCGCTCACCCGCTGCCAGCAGGTGCTGCAGAGGAGGCTAGGCTCCCCGGAATTTGCGGCAACGCACCGGGTGTGAGAACGTCGGCGCCTAGCACGCAAGTGAATGCTCAAGCCCATTTTAAACTTGATTGGGCTTCATCAAGGGTGACGCGTAGACCTAGGTCGCTCCCCAGGACCCAAACAGAGCACGCACCTCAATCCTCCTGTTCATCGAGTTCGCGGCCCTCGCGAAGCGATTTCGCAATGTTCGTCTCAGACCAATCGAGAATGGGGCGGTAGAGAGCGTATGCCGGAGCGAGCCTGGACATGGTCGAGAGGATCCGACGTGTGTCGTCGCGAGACCGTACATCGCGCGGCATGGGCTCTCCGACACTTCCCGACCAGCCCCCGACATGGCGGAGGTCATCAGCTTTTCGATCGCGAAGTCGAACAGTTCCTGGTCAACGGACTTGCAGCGGGCGAGATAGAGCTCGACGAGCCTCGGGTGATCGAGCACGAAACGGTTGTGGCTGTTCCGCAAAACGTAGGCGATCCAGCGCAAGTCTTCGGCGGTCGCACGGTCGACCAGCGTCTCCAGAAAGCAGGTTACGGGCGTGCCGCTCATGTCAAACATTGCCGCTACCGTCTCGCCCAGCGAGTAGCGCACTGCCTGCGAGACATCGTCATGGTCTCGCAGCCAACTCCACACGCGCCCCAGAATCGCGTCCGCCTGCGAAGATTTGTCGAGACCGAGCCCGTTGTGCCGGCCCCAGTATGGAAGCACCTCGTAGCATTCCTCCGCACCGCCCTCGTCGTTGGCCGCCATCCCCCGACTTGCTCGTTCAATCACGAATTCCGCTACGAGTAGGCCGAACCGTTTACCTAGGCCGACGATCAACTCCCGGGTCCAATGTCCCTCAATTTTGGACAGCCGGGCCACGCGACATAGCAGCTCCCGCGCGTCTTCCTCACTGCTCTTATCGAGCAGGGCACTCGATCTGCTGCAAGCGACCGTAGCCACGCCTTCCAGCAAGATGGGGTTCCGCTCGATATCGACGCTCAGGAGCAGCGACATCATCTGGTGAGGCGAGATATCCGTCCGGCCGCGAAGCGCACTGATCCCGACCGTGGCGATGGCCAGCTCGTGCGACGCCAAAACCTCTTCCAGCAGCGCCAGATCGTCCTGACCGAGCGGCGTCGGCAGGAAGATCACGCCCTCAGCGCCCCCGATGCGGATCGCCGCATCGTGCTCGACCAGAATCTGTCGAACGATCGCTCTTCCCTGCACTGGCTGACGCCGGACTAGCGCGCCTACCGCATAGCCGAGATAGGAGCAGAGCCTGTTGGACGGGTTGATGAGCGAACGCTGGATGATCTCGGTGGCGATCGTCGGATGTTCCCGCGCCAACCGGCTGATCAGCGGGCTAGCTCCGCTCACTGTCATGCCCGCCGCCTCGGCGGCCTCGAGGGCGTTCACAAGTGCGTCGCATAGGGCCTGCGGCTCCGGGTATGTGGCCACCAGTTCCTCCAGGAACCCGCCGCGCCAGTCCTTGTCTTCGTCCCACTCTTCGAATGGCACCTGACCTGTGAACGCCCAATCGGCGTCCTCCGCGACGGCCGCCTGGAGCCTGAAACCGAGGTCACAAGGGATCTTAGCGAAGATCCCTTGGACCTGTTCGCGTATCGGATCGGGGCCGTAGTTCACAGACCAATCGAGGGAGCGTATGAGGCCGATAACCGTCGTGGAGGCCAGGGTGCCCTTCCCCAGCAGATGATCGATACGCGCCAGCGACCGCGCGAACTCCGCTTCATACTTTGCAGTAAGATCTTCGGGGACGGACTGGCCCATTAGGCCGTACGGTCGGCGCACTGCCTCAGCGACCATCTTTCCAGAGCGCAACGCAATGCTCGCGTCGGGAGATTCGAGGAGATCGCAGATGCGGCTCACCAAACGATTCCTCAGCGGCGCGACGACATCATAGCTGACCAAGAAGGGGGACAACGCAATTCCCCGTCCAGTCGACCGCGTCGTCGTGCCCTCGCCACTCAACAACGGTCGCAGAATATCCAAAGGAGTGTATTTTCCCGACCATGCAAGTGGATTTTCGAGAAGCCCGAACGCGAATTCTGCGACTTCCTCGTTGAACGCGACCGGCTTGTGTCGATCGTAGCCGATCAGGTCCGCCAGGATGCGGATGGGGTGATCCGGGTGAGAATTGAGCTCACGCTCGTCGAGCAGGCCTAGGTCCCAGAGGAGACGGAGCGCTTCGCCGCGGTTTTCTAATGTGTATGCCACCCGCTGGAGAATATTACCGAACTCGTGCCACGTCCGCCCACGGTTGATTTGACGTTGCACGAAGCTCAACGCTTGGGCCGGCTGGTAGTACGCAACAGCTTCGATCGCGGCGATACGGCTATCGTATTCTTTATCGATTGCGTCCAGATGCTGCCAAATCGGCATCAGGAGGGTTCTGTTGGAAGTATCGCCATCGGCGAGCCGCCATTCGGTCCTGCCGAGATTGACGAGTACCTCCGTCAGGCGATCGCTTTCCACAGCGTGCACAAGGTCGAGGGCGAACTTTGTCAGCCGGCCATCGGCCCCGATGCAGCTATCTTCAATAAGGAAGTCACCCAACATCTCGGGCATGAGCCGATGTAGTGCACCCCGTTGGTAAATCACCGCGCCGTCCAGCAGGAGTTTGAGTGCACGGGTCACGTCGGCTGCCGAAATCGACGGCAAGCGGATCTGGACCAGCTTGGTGAGGCGACGATCGTCTATGTGAAATGGCTGGATAAGGGCCAGCACCTCCAGGACCGCGCGCAGCGCCGGCATGTCGGCCGAGCCACCGAGTTCGCCAGTTATCACGCCCGCGAACCGGGAGAGGATGAAGCGGCGGAGCTCCTCGCTGCCAGACGCAAGCATGGGAAGACGCCGCTCGGCCGCGGCCACTTTTGCGGCCATGGCGGCAACGAGCGGGCTATCGGAGGCTACATCAACCACGGCATCCGCCATGGCACCGTCCCCGCCGAATTCGCTGAGCACCTCGACAGCCAGACTTCGCAGTGACTTTCGGTCAAGGCGGCCAAGCCGCACCATTTTTGGATCGACAATGCGGTAGAGGCCGAGTTCATTCATTATGCGTCGCTCGGCGTAAGGGCGCGACGCGATCAGCAACCGCGCGTCGTTGCGCGCGTCGACGACGTACTCCAGGAATAGTTTGAGGCCCTCTCGATCGTGGGCGTCGTCGACAATCAGAAGCTTGGGACCCGAGCCGAGATCCGAAAGGTTCGCGGCCGTTGCCTCCTGAGCAAGGGAGAGGAACCTAATCGTCGTCCTTCCAGCCTCCCGCGCAAAGCGCTTCACAGCCTCCTTCATTACGCGGGTCTTGCCGATGCCGCCGGCTCCGATAAGCAGCGTCACCCGACCGTCGGCCAAGTCACCACCGACATCCGCCCGTAAGGCATCGACCAATGAGTCGATTTCGGCTTTGCGGCCGACCAATTCCCAATCGTGGCTGAAAATCGCCGCTCGGCTCGAGAAGGGCTGGTAATACTCTTCCGTCGTTAACCATGGGCCCGGCTCGCTCATACCAAGTAGCGCCATGCGCTGACCGTTAAAGAAGATGTCGACGAGACGTGTCTGCGCCTCAATGGGCAGCTCGCGGACCACCCGCGTCAGAACCTGCTTGTCCCACAAGGTCCAACCTTCGTGGCGCGCCGCTTCCTGGATAGCAGCGGGTGTCGCGATCTTGCTCAAAACGATGAAGCGTCGTTCCGCGTCCAAGGTATGGTGTGCGACAGCCTTCGCGATATCTGCGGGGCCAAACCGTTCGACCCGCTTGCACTGAAAGCTCCAGCGCTCGCCGCGAGGAAAGACAGCTAGGATGTCCGAGCCCTTTTGGTCGTGGCCGCGCGAACCCAGGATGTTGACGTCAGCGTCGGGGTACCGGGCTGCAACCACTGCCTCGACGAAGCGCTCGAAAGTCTCTGGGTCGAGTGTCTGCAAGGGAAAATGCGACGAAAGGGCCAAGGTTACCTCCTGCCCATAGCCAGCGAGCCATATCAGGTCCTGTACGCGCTCGCCGATAAGCGTGGCAAGCGACCGGATCTCGATGACGTCCGGCCGGGGCGTACCCCACTCCGCTGGCTCCGCGCCTGCTGTTCAAGGCCGACTTCCGCGACGAATTAAAGGACCTTTGAGCGAAAGCGGTGCAGGTTTTTTCCGGATGATTTCGGATCCAAAAAATTCGCGGGTCCGGATGGTTTTCGGGTCTGTTGCGTGGGCGATGTAGGAGCCCGCACGGCGCGCCCGGTTTTTGCCCCCACCCCCTCCCGCGCGTTCCCTTGTGCGAAGACCCCGGGGGTGGGGTACCTCGCCGGCCAGCGCAGGGCCGAGCCGGAACAGGGGTGCCGGCCCGACCTGCCCGCCATCGCAGGAGAAACGCACGGGTCACGCGCGAGCCATTGCAAATAAAGGACTTGCGGCCCATTGCGGCGCGTGTATCGTAATCATCAACGAAGGGTGATGTTCGCGATACAAGGGGCTCGATCGATGGCTGATGGACGGTTCGTCGCCTATTTGCGAGTGAGTACCGATCGGCAGGGCAAGTCGGGGCTCGGCTTGGAAGCCCAGCGCCAGGCCGTTGCCGACTTCCTCAACGGTGGCCGCTGGAGGCTGCTGGCCGAGGTCGTGGAAGTTGAGAGCGGGAAGCGCGACGATCGCCCCGAACTGGCGCGGGCGCTGGCGCTGTGCAAGGCGAAGAAGGCGACGCTGGTGGTCGCGAAGCTCGATCGTCTCGCTCGCGATGCCCACTTCCTGCTGGGCCTGCAAAAGGCCGGCGTGGAGTTCGTCGCAACGGACATGCCCTCCGCGAACCGGCTCACCGTCGGAATCATGGCGATGGTGGCCGAGGAGGAGCGCCGCATGATCGGTGCCCGGACAAAGGCAGCGCTGGCCGCTGCAAAGGCCCGCGGCGTCAAGCTCGGCGGGGATCGCGGCTATGTCGGCCGGCCGGAGGATCTGGCGAAGGCCCGCGAGGTGCGCCAGCAGAACGCCGACGAGCGCGCCCGGTCCCTGGCGCCGATCCTCTCTCGCATCGATCCCGACGGCAGCCTGTCCCTCCGCGCCGTTGCCTCGGCGCTGGAAGCCGAAGGCGTGCCCACCGTCACCGGCGCCGAAGGATGGACCGCCGCCGGCGTCGCCCGGCTCCGGAAGCGCTTGGCCGCCGGCTGAGCCCGGCGCGGCATCGACCGGCCACCGCACCTCTCCCTGATCATCCGCCGCGCTGCTCTGCGGCCTGGGCGCTTCCCGTCGGCGCCCGGAGGATGGCGCTCGTGCGACGCGACGGCCGGGCGAACGGGCGGCACGTGCACGGTCGGAGGAGGTTGCCGGACGCCTTGCGCGGTGAAGCTACCTCACCCCCCACACCATCCAATTCTTGGGCTTCAGGCCAGCTCTTGAGCAACCCACGTGTTTTCATCGGACATTCTGGATATGCCTGCCGAAGGGGTTCCAATTCCTCGCTCTGGCTTCGCTTTGTGGCCGGACACCGGGACAGGACGGGACAAAACGGGACATTGTCTGGTGATGTCCCGCGGACGGAGGCGGGACAGGACAGGACACCCCCCTAAAGGGGTGTCCCGTGTCCCGTCCTGTCCGCATCACGCGGAGGTGGCCCACACAAGCTCATCCCATCGGCCGACCCGCTCTCTCGCTACGAGGGTTTCATGGGCCCGTTTGAATGCCTTGCGCCTAGCTTCAGGCTCATCGGAATCGCTGACGCCCATGCGATAAGCGTACGACCGCCACTGCTCCACCGTGACCACCTTCGCCGCGGCCGGCACGTGGTCCGACGCAAACGGCTTGCCTTCCGCATTGATCGCTTCATGGAGCGCGCGCAGCGCGATTTGGGCGCCCTTTGGCATCGGCGAAGACGCTTTCGCAGGCCGCCCCGGCGCATCGACCTGTTCGATGACACAGGATGTAATGGTCTCGCCCTCGGCATCTGTGCCCACGTCCACCACATTGAGGGTGCTGGTGATCACTTCGCCTTCCGGTCCATCCTTGAAAAGGCCCACCGTCGCGATGATCTGGTTGGCGGCGTCGCGCTTAACAGAGATCTGCGCATCGACTGCTCCAGGAAGGGAGGTGTGGCCGCGGGGGCGGGACGCATCGAGGCCGGAATGGTGGATCACAACGACGGAGCAGCCGAAAGCGTTCTTTAGATCGTCGGCGGCACGGATGTACGCAGACATGTCCCTGTCGTCCGACTCGCTGCCGGCGATGGAGCGGTTCAGAGTGTCGATGACAATGACGGCCGGCGGGGTGTTCGGGATCTGGCGCGCGATATCCGCGACGAAGGCACGCTGGTCGGCCGCCAGACTAAGTGGCGTGCTCATTACGTGGAACGGGACCGGCCCTTGATGTTTCCCCAAGAAGGAGAGCCGAAAAGCCTCCTTGCGGGCCGCCAGGCCGGTGACTCCCTCAAGAGCACAATAGACGACGGTGCCTTGTATGACCCGGTGTCCCCGGTATGCCCAACCGAGGGCCACATGCATGAACAGATCGAACGCCCAGAACGTCTTGCCGCATTTCGGCGGCCCCCAGATCACAGTGAGACCCACCCGAGGGATAAGGCCCTTCACCAGGTAGGCCGGGGTCGCCGAGACGTTCAGTTCCTCGAACGAAGTAAGCTTGAAGCGAACCTCCCGCGAAGGCGCAGATCTTGCGCGGCGATGTTCCCGCCGGTCCAGATCGTCGGCCTCGTCGAGCGACACGTCGTGGGTCACGCTGCCCCCCGGTGAATGGAAGAGGCCGGCACGCGGATCCGGTTCGTCGGGAACGCCCGGCCCATGAGGCGGTGGAGCTCGCGAGCGTGGTCCAGATCCTCGGCCAGAAGGTTCCCCAGGGCCCCAGCCAGCCGGGCACCGGCGCGCCGCTCGTCGAGCACGACGACGCCTTGGCAGCCGGCGCGGAGCCATCCCAAGGGCGTGCGGTGGACGAACAGCGGCCGCCCCCCGAAGAACGACGCCGGATTGTCCACCTGATCTGTGCCCAGTAGGTCGGCGCGGCCCTCCGCCGTCGCGAACTCGGACGGCCGATCGATGGGCCAAGCGACATGATCAACGAGCCAGCGTTCGCCGCGCTCGATCTCCAGCACTTCGACAACCACCGCCAGTTCACCGGCCGGATCGATATGAAACCGCCGGGGCGGCGGCGAGAATGCGCAGCGGGCCAGCATCAATGAGCCGGCCAGGGTCTCGACGAGCTCCAGGTCGAGCGCCTCAAGGGCGATGAAGTCGCGAAGCTGCTTGAAATCGTCAGCCGCGGCCTCGCCGATACCGCAGCCGGCGAGGATGAGGTCTCCGAGGTCGCGAGCGATCGCGCGGTCGGGATAGGCAGCCGTCATGACGCGCCTCCCGTCCGATCGACCACGAGCCACCCGGCGCTCTGGTATTGCAGGGCAAGCCATTGAAGATCGCGAACCGAGAAGGAATCCGCCACGACCGCGCTCTGGCCGTTCTCGTCAGTCGCTTCGAGCCAGAACAAGCGCCGGCCGAAAGACCCGTCGCCCGACCCGGCTAGGAGCCCGCTATCCAGCACTACCCGCGGTCGGACGGGCCGGCGCGGAGGCGCGGTGCGTTGAGGCAGGGAGGTGGAAGAGGGAAGCTCCTGGTCGCCGTTCGCCCGAACCGCAGTCCCAAGAGCCCCGCGCCGATCCCACCTCGGCGCGGGGTTTTTCGTTGCGGCCATCGCTCAAGCCGCCCGCGTCTTAGGCTTCATCCGCGGGAGCGATGCTGCCCAGGCGTCCGCCGATTCCACAACAATCAGCGTTTTCCGCCCGAGCTTGACCGCTTCGATGGCGCCCTCGTTGATAAGCTTGTAGGTGGTCACATGGCTGACGTTGTTTTCCGCGCAGAAGTGCTTGATCTCTTGGAAGCGCGGGCGACCGCTCGCGGCCTCGTTCGTCTGGAGTGCGGGCTCGGTGCTGCCGATCGACATCTTAACCTCACGAGCATTTAGAACCATGAATGCTTCGTGAGCAGGCCAGCAGGGGCACCGGCAATCAATGTTGCAAAATCAGGCCGTGCAAATTTGCTATAGCGAAATTCAATCCGCGGATTTTGCATGGGGAGGAAGCCACGCCTCAGCGGCCTTTTTCCACAAGCCCACAGCGTCGCTTCCCTCTGGCAGTTGGGCGAATATAGACAGCAATCCTTGTGCAGCTGGCTCATCGCGCGCCTCGGCGTAGCGGCGCTGTAAGCTCACAGCAGATCTGGATCCAAAAGCTCCCGATTGATGGACGGCCCTGCATGCCGCGGCCTCAGACCGCCCCTCGGCCAACAGCGCCTGAACGGTTGTGAATAGTGAAAGACGGGCTTCCGCCGTCCATTTTTGACTTGGCCCACTTCTCGTTTTTTTCTCCACTCTCATGCCGGGAACGTGGTGGTCGACAAGTTTCAACAAAAGTAGATCTCTTGCCCCATCGGCATCCCGAGGGATGCCGTAGAAGTCCAGAAGAAGACCCAATTTTCGCGCGTATTCGGACATCTGAATTTTATGCATATCAGAGATTAGATTCTGAATGCCCTCGCTCGAGGAAAGGGGAATTCGCTCGGGCACAGGAGCAATCGGTGTAGCTAGGTCACCAGCGTAGGGCGGATAGGTCGCGTTCAAACTAAACTTGACCATCGCCCTAATCCTTTTCCAATGCCTTGGTCGCCAATGCGTCGAGGTGATCCGCCCACCACTGCATCATCCGGACGCGCTCGTCCCAGTGCTCACCGCGCAAATAAGCTCGGCGGACGTCGTCGGCCTCGATGTGGGCGAGCTGCCGCTCGATGGCATCGGCATGCCATAGGCCGCTCTCGTTCAGCAATGTGGAAGCGGTCGCGCGGAAGCCATGGGCCGTGACCTCATCCTTCGCATAGCCTAGGCGCCGAAGAGCGGCATTGAGGGTGTTCTCGCTGATCGGGCGAAGGACGGTCCGCACCGAATGAAACGGCAGCTTCCCGCGACCCGTGATCGCGTGTAGCTCGCGCAGGATTTCGATTGCCTGCCGAGGAAGAGGGCTGCGATGGGGCCGGCGCATCTTCATGCGGGATGCCGGGATTGTCCACTCGGCCTTTTCGAGATCGAACTCGGCCCACTCTGCCATGCGCAGTTCGCCGGGACGGGGAAAGAGGATCGGCATCAGCCGAAGAGCCGCGCGCGTGGTCGGCTGGCCATCGAAGCTTTCAATCGCGCGGAGCAACGCGCCAAGCCCCTTCGGATCGGTGATTGCTGCGCGATGCGTCACGGTCGGCGCGGTCAAGGCGCCCTTGAGAGCGTAGGTCGGATCATTCTCCGCGCGCGTTGTGGCAATGGCATATCGAAAGACCCCGCCGATCGTCGCGCGCAGACGCTTTGCAGTCTCGTGATTTCCTCGGTCATCGACCGCCTTGAGGACCCTCAGCACCTCTGCCGCGGTGATGTCGGCGATGGGTCGCTGCCCGAGATCGGGGCGCGCGATGCCGAGCAGCCAAGTCACCTTGGCGATCGTCCGGACCGCCTTGCGTTCGCGCTCCATCTTGGCGATGAGCTCGTCGGCAATGGCCCCGAATGTGTTTGCTGATGCGACCTTCCGGGCGGCTCGATCAACCTTGGCCTTCTCGCTCGGGTCGACGCCCGCCGCCAAGGTGGCCTTGGCCGCATCGCGCGCCTTTCGAGCGTCCGCCAGGCCCACCGCGGGATAGGCACCTAGGGCCAGCTGCTTTTGCTTGCCATCGAACCGGTAAGCGAGGCGCCAGAGCTTCCCACCCATCGGCGTGACCAGCAGCTGAAGGCCGCCGCCATCCGATAGTTTCACAGGTTTTGGCTGGGGCTTCGCAGCACGGACGGCAACGTCCGAAAGGGGCATCGTGTTGGCATCCGGATTTGTTGGCACTCACCGATGCCAACAATCATGCCAACAAATCGCATTGATGCCAACAGACGCTGAATTACCTCGGCTCACGCTCTGGGCTCATGCGGCCCTTATGTTCACTGGATTTCTTTACGTCAGCGAACGGCGGTTTAGAGGCAAATGGTGCCGCGGAAGGCCTCCCTCTTCTGACTGGAAATGACCGTGCAGCCGAAGACCGCCGACCAGGTGTGGAGCACCTATCTCATTGAATGCGGGGATGGCTCGATCTACTGCGGCGTCACCAACGACGTGGACCGGCGCATGCGGGATCACGCCTCGCCGCGGGGGGCGAAGTATGTGCGCAGCCACGGCGGGGTCCGCTCGCTGCTGCGGGCGATCGCGCTTCCGAGCAAGGAAGCGGCGATGCGCGTCGAATTCTGGATGAAGCGCGCCAGCCGCGCCCGGAAGGCCGCCATCGCCGCCGGCGCCGATCTGCCTGGGAGCTGGCTCGAAAAGAGAGGAAAGGCCCCCATCGCCGCCGCTGCGGCCGGAATGATGATGATCTTCGCGCTGGGGATGGGTGGAACGCCGGCGGCCGCGCAGGCCACCGGCCCTGTCTCGTCTGAGATGGTATCCAATGCCGAGGTGTTCATCATCGACGGCGACACCATTTCGGTCCACCGCGAGCGCATCCGGTTTCTGAGCATCGATGCGCCCGAAACCCATGAGCCCCGGTGCGAGGCCGAGCTCGTGGCCGGGCTGCGCGCCAAGGAGGCACTCCGCACGATGCTCGTCCAGGCTCGAACGATCGAGCTGCGCCGGTCGGGCCGCCTTGATGTGTACGGCCGGACGCTCGCTGACGTGCTGGTGGACGGTGCAGAAGTCGGTGCGAAGCTGGAGGCTATCGGCCTCGCCCTGCCCTATCGCCCGGGCTATGCCGCCAAGCTGGCGCGGGCGCGGCACTGGTGCGGCGATGCCGTCGAGGTGCCGCCGGCCCACCAGCCGTTTTACCGACAGTAGGCCGGCTTACGCCCTCTCAGGCGGTGCGGGCGAGCCCCGACCGCAGACGGCGCCGGATGAACCGGCCAAAGCTGTACGTCCACGCGAGCTGCGCCCACGCCTGCCATGACAGGTGACGCGCCACGGCCAGCGGCACGAACCACGCGTTGTGCCCGGTACGACGGACGAGACAATAGCCGCCGGACCTCATCACCGCGCGGGTCTCGCCGAACCGCGCGCGATCGTCCACGACAACCAGCTTCGGCTGGAACCGCTTCAACGTCAGACCCCTCAGAACCTCCGGCTCCGCCCCTTCCACATCGACGGAAATGTAGTCGATACTGGAGAGGCCCGCGCGCTCGAGCACGGCATCGAGCGTCGCCGCCGGCACGTCCAGGACAGCATCCTCCGGACCGATCTTGCTCGGGTTGAATATGATGGTGCTGTTCCCCCGGCGCTCGAGGAGCGCCACCCGCCCGATTCCGGCCGCCTCAGGCGCCACGCAGGCGACTTGCGCCACGTCCGCCTTCCGGGCGGCCCGCAGGTTGTTGGCGAGCCCCGGAACCGGCTCCACCAGCAGCCCCTTCCACCCCATCAACTCGAGGTGGAGGGTCTGGCTCTGGAAGACAGGATCATACGCCCCCACCTCCACGAAGATCCCGCGCCCGCCGAGGAAGCGGGTGATCAGCGCCCGCTCCTCCTGCGCCGAGTAAACGGCATCGCCGGCGAGCCGGCTGCCTAACGTCTCGTGTTCCATTTGCATCGACATGCCCGCCCCCCAAAAAGTTCACATGGATGGAGATGCCGAGAGGGTGAAGGTAGAGCCCGCTCCCTCAGCCACCAGGTCGTACAGAGCGTCATTCAGCTCGCCGATCCTCTCCGCCGTCACCTTGTCGGCCGGGACGAAGGCGCGGGCGGCCACGTCCTGATCCTCCACGACGTGCGCGCCCTGAGTGAGCCAGATCTCCGCTTCCGGAAAGCGACTGCGGACTGCGGTCAATTCAGCGCCGACCGTCGCTTGAAGCGGAATGGCGGTAAACGCGAAGGCCTCCTCAATCAGAAGCCCCACCTGGCCATCCTTGATGGCAACGCGGATGCTTTCCCCGTTGAGATGGGCGCGCAGGCTCTCAACGACCTCGGCGCGACCATCCATGGCCCACGGCCGCAAATCGCCGTGCCGATCCGTGATGAAGGTGCAATTCTCGGAAAGCACTGCCCCCTTGCCCACCTCGGGGTCCAGATCCTCCGCTTCGCAGAGCTCCCGCGCATCGCGGTAGAGAACACCTTGGGCCTGGGCTTCGTCCCAGCTGGGATAGTCCTGCGAATTCCACCAGTGGTGCCCTGCATGGCGCCAGCCGTTGAGCCTGGCAGTGGCCTCATAAACCTCCATCGGCGGTGCGATGTGCCCCATGGCTCGGCGATGGGCCTCTCGCAGAGCCAGGTACTCCGGCGGATCGGTATCGGCGACGCCCGACCTCTCCACCCATTCCAGTCCCTTCTCCACAGCGCTCGCTAAGCGCTGATCGAGGGAATTCTTGCGCTGGTACCGCTCCAGCCACGGCTCGGCCAGCGCTAACGCCTGGCGCACGGCGTCCAGGGCGCTCTGAGCGCTATTGCGATTCTGCCGTTGTACCGCCGCCTCCACCGGATCAGACGGCTCCTGTTCCAGTTCGATGTCGGCCACAGCGTCTTCCGCCACCGGTGCGGCAAGCCGAAGGGCGCCAACGATCACCTCCATGGCGCGTGCGTTCTGCGCCAAACTGTCGAGCACCTGCGCTCCGTCTTCAGCGTGGGCCACAGGCTGCAACGTGACCGGTGTGTGGCGCCGCGCCGCATAGACCACATCCTCAGCCTGGCCGAACACCTCCCGGAGAAAATCGGGCGGATAGCCGCCGCACTCAGAGACGAACGCCTCCAGAACCTTCAGCGCCTCCTGCTCCTGCCCCTTGCCGAGCGCCGCCGGTGCCAGCTGCTGGCGCGCGACCGGCGCCGCATCGCTCATGATGATCGCGAACAGACGATTGTAGTCGTCGCCCGTGGGCGCTCGCGCGCCACCCCGCTGCCCGTCATCATTGAGACCGTCGTCATAGGCTCTGACGAGATTGCGGATCACTTCGATAAGAGGCTGTGCCTCCGGGACACCCGAGCCGGCGGAAACCGAAGGCGAGGCCACCTGCTCGAGCTTGATGGGCGGCACGGCATCGTGGGCTGCCCGCTTGAACCGGGCCAAATCCTGCGGGCGTACCCCATAGTCATCGGCCTGCGCCTCCATCTCCAGCAGCGACAACCGTGCAAACTGAGCCTCGGCCGGCCCGAACTCGGCCGGCTTGTCCATGCCCGGCTCCCAATGACACACCGAGGCGTCATACTGTCCGGGCAAGCCGCTGCTCCACTTGAGGAACGGGAGCCCCTTCTGCTCGCAGAAGGCCTCGATTCCCCCCGTGCTTCCGAAATGGATGTCCTCCTCGATCGTAATCGGAAGTCCCTTGGCCAGGGCATAGTCAACCTGCTCTTGAGGCTCCGAGAAATACTCGTCGAGCAACGGGCGCAGCTGCTTCAGGACGGCCGGTGTGATAGCGCCGCCGATCATCAGTCTCGTCTCAATCTTCGCTGCCATGGCCTGCTCCTGGATCAATGGGATGGACGTGACGCCGGCCTGCCGCCGGCGCCGGCCACGTCAAGCGAGCGTTGCGCCGAGCTCGGCCGCCGAACGGGCGAGCTGCATGGTGATGAAGCCGTGTTGCTCGTAGACCTTGGCCCGGGCGGGGCTGGTGACGGTCGCCGCCTCCGCCGCTCGAGAGGCCCATGCCGAGACGTGCTCCGGATTGAAATTGCTTCTCAACGCCGCGCGGATCTCCGCATCGGAGGTCGGCCAAATCCGGTTCGGACCCTGCGGTTTTGCCATGGCATACCCCGGCAACTGCTCGACATAGATCTTGAGAGGGCCGGAGACCTGGTCGAGCTGGAGGCGGGCGAAGTCGTGGGGCGCCTCCTCGCGCAGATTCACGATCGTGCCGTCGTGGCGCTCCAGGAGCCCGAACCAGATCAGGTTCTCGATCCGGTCCAGATTGTAGAAATCCAGCAGGAGCTGAGGATTGAAGGTCACATAGCCGCGGTCCGCCAGAAGCAACAGAACCGGCAGGATGGCGGCACTGAACATCGCCGCGCGCTCGGACCACACGTCGTTCCCATCCGGGACCACGCCATCAGACAACAGCCGGAACAGGCTCTCGCGCCTGGCATTTTCCTCCATGTCACCCAGGATGGACCCAAGGCCAGCGTTGCGCAGCTCCATCACGGAGGCCCACCGGCCGCTTGCGGCCACCGGAACCAGCCGGTAGGCCGAAGGCGTATTGTTCTCATCCCATGACTGGATGTGCTCCTCGGCCTCCGCCTCACCGGCGAAGATGGCCGCCGCGAACTGCCCCGCCGAGTCCAGCAGCGACCAGAAGCCGAGCCCCATGGCGTTTCCCAGATAAACCCCCCACTCCGGATGAACGATTACAACCATCGTGCTCATGTTGGTCTCCATCACATCGCTGGCGCAGGCGCAGGCTCACCCGCTTGATCCAGCGCATTTGCGTCAGCCACCTCGAAAAGCTGGTCAGTCATCATGCTGACGAAACCGGAATGGGCCATCACGTCGGGGAGGAAGGCCCACATCTCCAGCGGGGAAAGGGCGTGCGGTCCGGCCGTGAGCCAGATCTCCGCCCCTTGGGGCCCCCACGACTCCCGAAGGCCCGAGAGCGTGGCAACGTCATCGTCGGTTAGAGCCAGACGCAGCTCGACGGCGATCAGGATGCCGTGCTGAGTGACGGATCTCGATGCCATGGCCGCGACGAAGGCATAACGAGGGTCCGCGCCAGCATCGAAAATCATGGGAGACAGCTCGGACACCGCCTCCCTCTCCCGCTCCGACAACGCGGCGACGGCGTTGCCGTCTACATCGGTCAGGCGGCGACACCGTTCCTCGCGGTGAAACATCTGACCGGCTCGTAGATCGAGCGCGTGGGCCTCGCAGACCTCCGCAGCCGACGCGAAGGTCGTGCCCCAAGACACCGCCCCTTTCCAGCTGTCGGCCTCGTTGGTGTCCCACCAAATGCCGTCACCATCGCCGCCATGTTCCCAGCCGTAGGCTCGGGCGGTTGCCTCGGCGAGGCTCTTCTTCTCATCTTCCGCCGACGCCTGAGAGGACGCGGTAGATCCCACCGACTTAGCAATGCTGGCGATCAGCCGGCGGCAATCCCCGCCGGCCGGTTCGTCATTCTGATCGGCATAGCGCTCCAGATATTCGAGCGCTCTGTTGAGCAACGCTGTGCGTTCATCGACCGGCTGAGCTCCGGGGCTCTCGGACTTGGCCGCCGCCTCCCGCTCGAGGCGGATCTCCGTGAGCTCTTCCCAAGGCCGCGCATCGAAAACCCCGAACGCTCTCAGCTCATCGCGCTCACCCTCAAAGTCGGAGAAGGGGTTCTCCGACTGGCAGAACATCTCTGTGGCGGCCTCAACGGCCGCATCCCGATCCTCCGCTTCGACCACCACGGTGTAGCGGGACTTCTCTTCCAGGGTGACGGACATGGCGGGCATGCTTGCGCTCCGGATGGGCTGCGGCGGTTGGCGTCAGAGCGAGGGGCTTGAGAGCAAGGGCTCACGCTCCGGAACCGTGTCGGTGCCGCCGAGCCGGTCGGCGAGGCCCACGCCGGCGGCCAGTTGATCGGCCGCCTCGAAAGAAAGCTCGATTTCGCGCCCGCTGCCGGCTGCGGCGATCGCCCGTGTCAGGATCTCCACGGCCGCGGCCAGCTCGTCCCGATCCAGCACGGGGCAGACTTGTCCTGCATCGAGTACGCCACGCAGGGCCACCGCGGCGGCGGCGGCTTCCTCCACCGGCACGCACAAGAGGTCGTCGCCTTCGTCCACGAAATCGGACACGAACCAGTTGTTGATCTGGTTCACCGCATCGAACAGGACCGGGTTGGGCGCGCGAGGATCGCCGGGCAGCAGCGGCTCGGCGGCCTCATCGAGCTCGTGCGGCTCCCAATAGTTGGCGATGCCGGAGGGCCAGAACACTACCGAATACTGGACCGTATCGGCGCGCCCGATGACGCTGTCGATGATGCCGATCTGGCCCGCCGGCGCGCCGCGCTCGTTGTAGTCGCCGCTGTCCTGCACCGCGATCCGACTGACGAACCGGGCGTTCCTGGGAAGGGGGTGGGAGAATTGGGTCACAGCAGGCGCTCCTTCTCATCCAGCAGTCGCAAGAGGTGTTGTTGTGCGAGCCAGTCTTCAGGGAAGGCCTTCTCGCGCATGTAGGTGCCGGCCTGACGGTTCTTCACCCACTCGAACCCCACGACCGACAGGAAGGCGAGCCCCCGGCTCGGGCGAATGAGGGCGACCGGCGCGGCGTCGATGAACGCGGCGCGGCCGCGAGGCCCTGTCTTGAAGGAGAGGCGGCCCTGCTTGTGCCGCGCCACGATCTCGGCATCCCAACGCCCCTCGTTCACGACGATATGCGAGGGGTTGGTGAAGCCCTCCACGTGCATTGCGTTCATGCCGCCGTCTCCTGCTCCTCGCGCGAGAGCAGCAGGCTGTTCTTCACGCTGGCGTCGAAATGGGGGAGGCCATCAACATTGAGGACGTAGCGGCGCGCCTCACGCACCAGGGCCGCCGGCGCATCCTCGACGAACGGCTCCGGGATGGCCGCCCCGAGGCGGGTCTCGGCCCGGTAGTGCTCAAACAGGCCGGAGGCCTCGGCGCACGGCGTCGCCATCCCGACATAGATCAGGGAGCGCCACAGCGGCTGGTCGATAAACCGCATCCACAGGAAGCCGTTCGGCGGGAAGATGCCGGACTTGCGCGTCTCCTCGAGGGCGTGCGCGAGGACGCCGGCGATGAAGCCGCGCCGCGCCAGAACCGGGTCGATCGCGAGGCGCGCCTTCGGTTCATCCACGCCCGTGATCGGGATGCGCTTGTTCAGGTCGGCGATCTCGTCGGCCGTCGCACTGCCTGTGATGAGCAGGGGAAGGGCCAGGCGGGCGTTCTTCACGACTGTGAATTCCGGCGCCCGCTCCTGCAGGAAGGCGGCGAGCGCCACCGGCGGGTTCTCCGTAGCGAGGCCGTCGTGGATATCCAGCACCACTTCGCGGGTCTTCTCGGCCTCGACCGCCTTCATGATCTCGCGCCACACGTCGCGCATGTACTCATCCACGCGCTTGATGGTGGAGAGGAAGGCCTTCTCGTCCTTGCCGGTCATGGCGTTGATCCGCGCCAGCGTCGCATAGAGCACGACGGCGTGGTGCCAGGGCAGGTCGGCGACGATCGCGCTCACGTCATCGCGGGACGCCGTCAGGCGGGGCCGCGGTCCCGAGGTGTCGTAGCAGCGCAGGAACGGGTTTTTGGGGCCGAAGTTGGCGATGAGGCCGGCCCGGGCCTTCTCCAGGTCGAACCGGGGGAGGCCGCCCACCACCGAGATGGCGCCCGCCGAGCGCAGAAATTCCTGGGCCGTCATCGGCATGCCTGCGGCACCGCGGTCCTGCGGGTAGGCGCTCATGTCGAACCGCAGGAAGAACGCATTGTGGGGATAGAGCGGCGCCACCTTGCCCATGATGTCTCGATAGCTGGGCGGCTCATCGTGGGCGGTGAAATTGCCGATATGGGCGGCCCGCACCTTCTGCCAGGCAGAATAGCCCATCACGCCGATCAGGATCGAGAAGAACACCCCGAAGGGGATGCTCGAGAGAAAGAGAGACCAGAATTCGTAGCCACCCTTCCTTGGCACCATCGCGAAATAGCGCCCCCACCCGGTGAAGCTCCACAGTCCCACCGTCTCGACCAGGCGGCTGATCCGGTAGACCGGCCCCAGGACAGGACTCAGCACGAGCCACAGGATCGAACCCACGAAGGTTACGAGGGCCACAAGGAGGCCGGCGAGCAGCCATTCATTGAAGTCGCGGGGGGAGCCACCGTTCGCCATGATGCGTCACATCCCCATGCCGGCGGACGCCACGGGGACCGCATTGGACCCGGGCTCCCAGCGATTGTCGTAGGACCCTTGACTGGCCATCACGTTGTCGCTGATCCGCACCTCGGCGCCGTGCTCCTCGAGCAGGGCTCCGAGCATCGCCGTCGCACCATGTTCGACGCCGGCATAGGTGCCGGCCAGCAGGACGTAGGGGCGCTCCGCCGCGCCGAGCCCTTCCACGAGCCAGCGGCCCGCCGCTTCCATGTCCCGGCCCCAGGCGACGAAACCCGTGTCCATCGCGGTCTGGACGGCGCGCGCCAGGTGCCGCTGACCGATACAGTCGGATTCCTCCAACAGGCGGAGGCTGTCGCCGTTGTGGAGCACCACCACTTCCGCGCCGGCGCCGAGTTCCAGCTGGATGTCGTGCGCCTGGTCGTGCATGGCATCGGCGGTGATGTCGTAATCCGGCCCATGGTCCTTCAGGCCCTCCACCAGATCGCCGGGATGAACGATGACGACCAGGGGCCGCTCCACGTGAGCCTCGGCCTTCACGAGGGGCTGGACGCCGTCCAGCGCCCGGTTCTCCCGCTCGAAGCGGTCAAAAGCCCGCACGAAAGGCCAGTAGTCCGCCATCCGAGCGCTCGCCAGCGGTTCGTTCGGCAGCCGGTGCGGCTTCGCGCGCGGATGCCCCGCATAGGCGTCGGCGCTCCGCACCGCCTCCTCGTGAGCCTCCTGGTCGGTCCAAATGTCGGGGTTGGTCGAGATCCCCTCCACGCGATCGGCCCACGCCCCCCAGATCTCCGAGCGCTCCTCCCCGCCCTCTGGCGAGTAGGTGTACGGCGCGAGGCCGCAGTCCTGCGCCAGCTTGTCGATCGTCGCACGGTCCCGGTCCATCACACCTCTCCATCATCAGATCGCAAATGCAGGGTGGCGGCGGCCGGCCCGAGCCGGCCGCCGGCCCAGGATCAGCCGGTCGCGAAGTTGGTCGTGGCGCCGACGATGATGCCGATGATGGTGAGCAAGGCGCCGATGGCGAGACCGGCGACGGAGGCGCCGACGTTCTCGCGGCTGTTCTCGTTCTGCACCGCGTCGTAGAGCTTCTTGCCGCTGACCGCCGCCAGGATGAGACCGACCACGCCAGCGGCGATGGCGACGATCGTCGCGATGTTGCCGCCGAACGTCGTCACCGACGTGGTGTTGAGATTGGAGCTCGAGGCCGTCGAACGGGCCGTCTTCAGGAAATCGAGCGGTGCGGCCGGATCGGTGGTCGAGGTCTGCGCCGCCGCCGGCAGGGCGGAGAGGCAGACGACGCTGGCCGACGCGAGGCACCCGTAATAGGCGTGCGCCACGCGGGCGCGCGCAGCGGCGAGCGAGCCCGCCGTGCTCCGGATGGCGGGCGGATCGCCGGCCGCACTGAACATCTCGGACTTCAGGCCGAGCAGCATGTGGATGCTCCTTCTATTGGGCTGCAAGTAGGGTGGTGGGTCTGCCACTTGGGCGCTCGCCGCTTCCGGCAAGTAGTTCTCCCATGATCTGATCGACGATGATCTTGGGAATTCGTGTGTCCGTATCAGTTGTAGAGGCCTGTACCCGCTCCCAATGCTCGATCGCCGACGCATCGGGGTATCGCTGGGCAAGAATGCGCAAGGCTTCATTGACCGAGACGCGCCGATACAGCTCGTCGCGCACCAGGCGGTCTTCCTTCTTGGTGGTCAGGGCCCACAGCAGGCGCGGTCCCATCAGATTGGTCATGACCGCCCAGCGCTCTTCCTCCCGGAGCATGTACCGGACCAGGAAGCTCGCCCCGCGACCCTTCCGCGGGCCATGCACGTGGCGTTCGAGATCCTTCTTCACCGCATCACTGAAGCCGAACACGCTCCGCGCCTCCTCGCGCAGTTGCTGGCTGTCGGCATTGAGGATCATGACGGTGGATGCCATGTCCTTCATGCCCTTGAAGTCCTCGAGGAGCTGGGAGACCAGGATGATCTCGAGGCCCCACTTTCGGCCCTCGCGAGCGTCGGAGCGCACCAGCCGGGCGATGCCTTCGGTCCCGCCGGTGAGGTGGTATTCGTCCATGGCAAGACGCTTGGGCGTCTCGGCAATGTCGTCGTAATGCGCCTGCCAGTACGCCTCATAGACCCCGCGGAGGTCTCCGGACGGAAGCGCCATGGACCGGATTTCCTCGGCATACCCGCCGATCTTGGACAGGAAGGCCTGTCGGGCCGCCATGAAGAACAGGCTGTTGTTGCGGTCGGCCTCCTCGCTCTTGTAGCGCTGGACCACGTCCTGCAGGTCGATCGACATGATCCGTGCCTCGCCAAGATCGAGGCGCGAGACGTTGGAAAAGATCGGGTACTTCTCGACGGCGCGTTCGATCGACCGCTGCGCCATCTGCACGAGGAGGGGGGGAAGTCCTCCCGGATCATGCTTTCGCTGAGAATGGCCGACACATCCTCAAGACGCGGCATCGCATAGCGCTGCGCCCGCATGGCCAGCATCGGCTTGCCGGCCAGCATGAAGCCATCGACAAGTTGCCACCACTTCGTCCTGTCCCGCAGGGGTAGGTCCAGCTCCTCGGCATGGCGATCAAGCTCAGGCTCTATGCCGGCCTGCCAGGCGTTTGCGGCGTTCGTGAACTCGAGGTCCGATTTCGACTTGTAGAGGCGACTGATGACACGCGTGATGAGCTGTTCCGAGAGCTCGGTGCCGGGGCCGCGCAGGCCAAACAGGGTCGAAAGGAAGTTCTCCACGAAGGCCGATTCACGCGGGAGCGGATACCGGCGACCGAGCCCCAGATCCAACGGGTTGATGGCGTGATGCGTGGCGTTTTCGAGACGCACATAGATCGCCTCGTGCTGACGCCCCTCGGGCAGGGCATTCTTCACCACTTGGATGTAGCCGCTCGACGACACCCCCACGTCGATGATGGAGATGAAGGGGAGCCTTCGCCCTCCGCTGTACGCGGTGAAATCATAGTTGAGGCGGTTGAGCAGCACCGACTTGCCGGAACCCGGGGTCGCATAGATCAGCGACAGCCAGAAATTCTGGTCGGCCGAGAAGGCCTCGTGGGGCATCAACTTCCCGTCTGTCGAAAGGAAGACCGACTCCCCTCGGCTGAAAATCGGTGCCGTCCGGTGGAAAGGCAGCATCGCGGCGGCGTGAGACAGGGGCGCAAGCGTTGCCGGCGGCACCACGGCGCGCATCGTCATTCCGGGCACCGTCTCGGCGAGGGCCCGCATCGGATTGTGGGGCGCCTCCATGACCAGGGCGTCGCCCCAGCTCATGAGGGCGCGCACCAGGTAGCTCCGGCGCTGTTCAAGGATTTCCGGCGGCTCGCCCGGCTCGACCCACGTCGTGGCGATGATCCGGGCCTTGCACACGGTGTCCATATCGCGCTCGTGGATCTCCTGCAGGGTGCGCAGCGCCTGGAAGAGGTTCTTGGTAGTCGGGCTCGTCCAGCTCGCCAGGCCGGCGAGCACCTTGCGCAGCCCAAAGCCGCTGGCGCCCTCGATATCCTCGAAGTGGAACGCGATGCGGAACGGCATGCCGGCCGCCCGATGGTTCACGATCGAGGCGATGAGCTGGTTGAAGTGCTGGAGGATCTTCGGAAAGACCGAGACGGCGACCACGGCATAGTTGCGGCCACCCATGGCGATGTTGCGCAGGTTCGCCGATGCGATGGCGCCGCTCGAGAGGATCTGCTGCGCCACCGGCGGCGAGAAAAGCTCGCTGGTGTCATCATCCATGGTCGCCTTCGCGCCCGGATACGTCCGCTCGGTCGGGCCGAAGGGCGACCAGCCGTCCGGCGTTTCGTGGTAAAGCACCGCCTTGCGGATCTCGGTGAGATCGCGCCGGCGGCCGTCCTCGTCCGGGCCGAGAACACTGACCCTCAGACCGGAGGACTCGAGGGCGTCCACCACTTTCCGCACGGCGGCGGCATGTGGGCCGCTGAGGGCCGCCAGGGCCAGCTGGGAAGGCGTGGCATTGCGCGCCGGCGGCATCGTGCGCCAGCGCTCCGCGTTCTCGGCTCTTTCCCGCTTGACCTCTTCAGCCAGGGCCGCCTTGGGCGAGGTCCAGACCGCCATCAGGATGCGCTCCCGGCGCGCGGCGCGCCGGATGATCGCTTCGCCTTCGTCGGTCACGGCCTCGACGCCGAGCTGCTTCAGGTCGGAATTGCGGCGCTGGGCGCCTACGAAGCGCTCCAGATCGTCCTCGATATTGGCGGAGCTTTCATAGGAGATCGTGAGGGAGTGGCCGGCCCGCTTGAGGAGCTGGGAGACACCGCCAACGAAGTGGATCTGGATCGCGGTCTCGAACTCTTCCCCGGACATGATGGTCCGAACGCCCTCGATTTCGATCAGGGTGCAGTCGGACGCGTCGTGGCCGTAGAAGACCGGCTCCGTCTCGGAGAAGCCAGCGACATCGCAATACCGATCGACCGCAGCGAAGCCCGCACCGCGGCGGGAGGCCTTGCTGCCGAAAAGACTGCCGAACAGCCCTGCCATCAGCCCTCCTCCTCGATCAGCACGATGAACTGCGTCCGCGCCTCTTCGCTTGCGTCGAACCGCGGCGACGTAATCCCGACCGTCTTGGTGATGAAGTCCGTGAGGATGTGCGCGCGCAGCTCCAGATCCCGGATGACATAGAGCTTGCTCTCTCGAGCCCCATCCTGGGCGGAGAGCGCCGCGATGGTGAGCTCGAGCCGCCGTCGCACGACGGGGGTCAGGCCAGGCAAGTAGGCGCCCGGCCGGGGGTCACGTCCGGCCTCCCCGGATGAAGGAAGGGTCATGATCCCGCTCCCACGATCAGGAGGGAGGCCTGGCCGGCGATCACTGCGACGATGGTCAGGCCGGCACCGCAGGCAAAGGCCACCAGCCACCCGCCCGGGGCGCCGTCGCCGTTCTGGATAGCCTGGTAGATCTTGAAGAGGGCGAAGGCCGCCATGGCGAGCCCCACTGCGGCCAGCATCACCACCAGCATGGTGAGCAGGTTGGGCATGTCGTCGATCAACCCCTGCAGGATCGACGGGAGCGTTGCCGATGTTCCCAAAGCCCCCTCCCCTACTGCTTGGTTTCAGCGGCGCGCGTGATGGCGGCCGATCGCTGGATCTGGTCGATGGGGATCTGCAGCGGCTCGATGAACACGATGCCGAGGCCCATCGCCGGCGGCGAAGAGATCGTGTTCGGCTTGTTGAACTGCTGGGCCGCGGCGTTCGACAGAGCATTGCCAACCGGCTGCAGAGCGGCCAGGCCCGCCTGCAGGAGCGTAGTCGGTGTCGAATTCGACACGTAGGTCCCGCCGCTCGTGACGACGTAGCCCTGATTATTCTGGACCAGCTGCTGGCCCACCTGGCCGGCGCCCTGGATCAGGCCGGCGACCAGGAGCCCGGAGTAGCGCTCGAGATAGTGGTAATCGACGTTCTGGGCGACGCCGGTCCTGCCGTCCGTCTCGGTGATGCCAATCCCCTTGATCGGCACCTGGTAGCCGCTGGGCATAATCAGCGAGCTGAAGGTGACGGCCGCCTGTTCGCGGTTATAGGTGATCTGCCCCAGAACGCGGGCGCCGTGGAGCGGCCCGACCGCCTGGCCTTCGCGATAGTCGAAGATGGTGGCGAAGATGGGCGCCTGCGGATCGACCGAGTTGAACCCGCGATCCAGCGTGGCATAGGCCACGTCGCCGCTGCGGGCGGCAAGGACTGCGGGCCCAACCGCGCCGCGGCCACCCTGAGCGTAGCCGCTGCCGCCGGCAACCGCGGCGCCCGAGCCGGCGGCCGGGGCGGGCTGCTGGAAGCTGCGAAGCACGAACCCGCCATCCATAGGCTTGAGGACGGACGTGATCTGGCTTTCGACCCGCTTGCGCAGCTCCTGGTCGGCGAGCGGCTGCGGATAGGCGTAGATGATGGTCGGGCCCTGCTGCGCACCAGCGCCTGAGTAGGTGGCCTGTTGCTGGACCGGCGGCACCGGCGCAGCCGTAGACGAGGTCGTCACCGGAGGCGGCGGAGCCGGCGGCGGCAGGTCCTCACCACGGCGGGGGGCTTCGGACGCCATGATGACGGGCGGCGCGACGTAGCTGCGCTCCTTCGCTTGCGCGGCTTCCGCGCTCTGCGCGTTGGTGGTCGCCCGCTTTGTCGCCTCGCTGGGTGACACGGGCGCCATCGTGTCGTTCTTTGCGACGGGCGCTCCGCCAGCCACCTTGGAAGACGCGACGCCGCCGAGATCATCCCGTTTGCGATCCGTGGCGACATACACCGTGGCGAATAGAACCACGACCGCAGCCGCGGCCCCGGCGAACTTGAGCTTACCGAGCTTCACGGGCCTCTCCTCACAGTCCGATCGTCACAGGGCGCTCTTCGCCGCCGTCGAGCACGACGCGGACGCGAGCCATCGGGGTATTGAAGCGCCAGATGAACTGGCCATCCGTGCCGGCGCCCATGGCGTCGTAAGCCGGGTTGATGACCGTCACCGGCCCCCGGAGATAAAGCCGGCCGTTGTAGAGCCAGGCCGACACCTCGCGCAGGTCCGTCCGCACGGGCTGCGCGCCCTTCGGCGGCACACCGGTCAGAAAGGAATCGAGCTCAGGGTCCACACCAGGAGGGACAGCCGGCACCGTGTTGTAGGCACGGATCAGGGCCCGGCTCTTGCGTTCGGTCTCATCGATCCGAGCCTGCGCCACGGTCTCCGGGGATGCCCCGGTAAGTCGGACCGTCACGGGCAGGTCCATCTTGCCGGTGCCGAACCCGCTCTGGGCGAGCAGGACGATGGGCGTGCCCAGCCCCTCGAGCGAGACCGAGATGTTGCCGAACGTCTGGTACCTGCAGGGCATCAGCGTGATCGTCGTCGGCCGCTCACCGGTCAGCGCGGCCGGGGCCTGCTGCTGGTTGTTCCCGCACCCGTTGCCATCCTGCGAGAAGGTACGCGGGTCATAAGCGACGCTGGCGATGGGCCAGGGCTTGCCGCGCTTGTCGAGGAAGGTGATGGGGGTCACGACGCCGATGGCGAGGGTGATCTTGTCCGGGACGCGCTTCGAGGCGTCGGCGATCTGGATCACGCGCGGTTCGGCTTCGGGAAGCGTGTCACGCGAAAGGCCAGGCCAGTTGGCGGCCGATTGGGCATTGATGCCCCGGTCTCGCAGATCCTGCACTTCTCCGGGGGTGAGGATGGCCCCCGCCGCGTCCCGCACCACGGCGCCGCGCACCGTGTCCAGTTCCTGCTGCGTAAGCTGCCTGGGGGCATGTTCCCGGGCTGAGGGCTCGGCGAGCACACATACCCCGGCGGACAGGCGTACATGATCTGCCCCTGAGGTGAATTCGCCTGCTGCTGGGCGCTTCCCGGCCCGGAGGCGGCGAGCAGGAACCCCGATGCGAGCAGGGCGGCGCGCGATGTGGTGCTCATCGTCATCGGTTGATCCTCGGCACGTTCAACTGGTTCATCTGCCCTGTGAGCAGCTGGGTGGAGGTGACGGCGTCGATGGCGACGCCGTTCGGGTTGATGGGGGAAGGCTCGACGCGGACGATGGTGAACGTCAGGAGCCGGTTCTCCCGCTTCGAGTCCGCGTTGGTCTGGTAGTAGATCGTCGTGGGGACTTCGACCTCCCAGAAGTACCGACCGCCCTTCTTGCCCTCCGCGGCAATATTCGGGGGCGCCATGGTTACGGCTGACACCACCTGATACTGGTCTACGACCTTCTGGACGATGCCGGTGCTCGAGAGCACCGACCGATATTCGTCACGCCCATGGGGTGTGAAGAACTTGTCGAGCGCTGCATTGATGAGAACCCGCCAGTTGGCATAGTCGAACGTGTTGATCTGCACCGCCGCGGTTGCCGCGAGATCCTTGAGCCGGGCCTGGCTCACGCTGGGCTCGTCCAGCGGCGTGGCGGCGCACACCGCGTTCGCGTCGGAAGTCCACAGGAACTGCTTGACGGGGAAACGCCAGATGATCGCGTAGCCCAGCAGGAGGTTGAGGATGATGCTGAAGAACAGCCCCGCACCGAGCACGCTCATCATCGACCACAGGTACTTTTTGAGGGTCTCGCGGACGTAGAGTTCCTCCGAGATCCGCTCCTTCGACTTGTTTCCGGACAAGGTCTCTCTGGCGCTCATTGCGCACCTCCGCTGCGCGCGCGAAAGGGAGTGGCCTGGCAGCCGGCGACGCCGCCATCCGCCACAAAGGGCAGTGCATCGGCCGCGGCAACGATGCGTCCGGCCAGAACGACGTTGATGAACACGGAGGCCACCAAGGCTCCGAGCAGGATCGAGGCGGCACCGCCGAGCCGTATGACGCCGGCGGCCGCAGCCGATGGTGGCTGCGGCAGGCGATCAGACGGAAATCCGAAGGATGGGAACCTGGGCACGGCCACGTGCGTCACCCCCGATAGATGCGGGTGAGCTTGGCGAGAATGTCCGGGTCGTAGCCGACGTAGATCGTGACCTGCCCATCCGGCCGCGGCACCAGAAACGTGGGAACGCCCAGCTGGGGGCTCCCGGCCGATTTCAGCATCTGCGTGATCTGCGCGAAGGCCTCAAAAGAGCCCCCGAGCTGCGCATCAAGTTCGGGCGACGGCCCGGCGGCAGGGAGGGCGTCGCCGCCGAAGGACTTCTTGAGTGCCAACCTGCGATCTGGCGCCTGCAGGATCGACCGGGCGCGCGCATTGCCATCGGCCACATCTCCGAGGGCCGCCACCGGTATCCAGTTGACCGGTAGCTTCCCCGCCAATGCGTCATAGGCCTTGTGGCAGTACGGGCAGCGTGGATCGAAGAACACCTGGATGGCCTTCGCCGGCGGAACGGCCTGGCCGTCGAAATCCTGGACCGAAGGCAACTTCGCGATCAGCTCGAGCACGCGCCCCGAGACCTCGGCGTCGGTGAGGAGCCGCGCATTCGGGTCGTTGGTGGCGACCAAGGCATTGGCGGCCGAAGGAGCCTGCGGCGCTTCGGGGGCGCGGACCAGCGCCGGCGGCGCGGCCGGCGGCGGCGCAAGGCGCGGTTCGGCGGCATAGGAACCGGGAGTACCGTATGCGGGCGGAACATAGGCGCCCGGAGCACCGCCATAGGCCGGCTGAAAGGACGGCGCCGGGCGCTCGTAATTGCGGTTGTGCGCTTCCGAGCCCTTCTCCCACGGACCGAACGCGTAGATCGCCAACCCCACCGCGACCACGGACGGCAGGACGGAAGTCAGCCAGCTCAGCTTGACCTTGATGACGAATTCACCCTTGCCCGCCCCCGGAGACAGAGGGAGAGCGACGGGCTCGACGGCGTGCGGATCAGCTTGCGACATGAGCACTCCAAGCGGTTAGCGCTGTTCAGCCTTGTTTTTATCCGATATTCGCCACCTGTCCAACCGTTCATCAACGTTTATCATGTCTATGCGCGCCTTTGCGCGCGTCTAAATTGTCACTGAGGCCACCTCAATGAAGCTGCTGCCGCCCTTACCGCGAATCGGCCTGCTTGCCGCCGTGCGCCGCACGGAGCTTCGTATCGAACGAATGAAGGGCCGCGCCGGGGTCTGCCCGGCGTGCGGAGAGCTGATGCGCCTCGACACGGACGGCGCAGAATCGCATTGCCCAAATCAGTCGTGTGAATGGGGGCCTTCCGGTGCAACTGGACGGACATCCCCGCAGCTTCGTCGCGATCTCCAACAAAATCAGTCGGTTAACCGCTCCATTGTGGTGCGAAAACACCGTTCCTTAGCGAGCGGGATCGTGTTATCCATGTGTTCGGTGATGATCGCCGGTTCGCTGTGGGCCATGCACACTCGATCTGGATCAACGATGGTCATCGTCCTCGTGTTGCCGTTTTTGATGCTCCCACTCGCTCTCAAGTCGTGGCTTGACGCATGGAGGCTCGATAACGGATACCGAGGAATGCCGCTCGCGCGTGCCATACGTGGCTTGATCGCCCAATGTATCGGTGCTGGACAGGGGAGTGCCGGTCGAAAGGAATGAGGACTCTATGATCGACACCTCGACTTCCTTGAAAAGAAGGAAGGACCAGGCGGACCTGAATGACGTGGTGCTGAGGTTGAAGGCCTGGTGGCGGGGCCAAACCTCCCTCACACGGGAGGAGACGATGGCTATCGTCGAATTCCAGCTGTTCAGCACCGATGAGGACAATGTCAGGGATCTGGTTCCGGCCCATGCCGGTCAGCCGCAGTTCCCGGACCTGTCCAACGGGTCGGCGCAGCAGCCGGAGCCACCCGAAGCTCTCGAAGGGTCCTTGGCCGGAGCATCCGTTGACGAACGGATTCGCAAAACCGTCTACAAGGACAGACTTTACTGCCTCGAGTGCGGGAAGCCGTTCAAGATCCTGCGGCGCCACCTGCGCCAATCGCACAATATGTCCCCGATCGACTACGTGAACCGCTGGGGCCTTCCTTACGATTACCCCATGGTGGCGGAGGATCATCATAACGCTCGGCAGGAGCAGATGTTCAACACCATCAAGAAGCGGGGTTCGCCGCTGGGCATGCGTCCCGCGGCTGGCTCGGAAGAGGCGGGGGCCATCAAGACCGAGAAGAAGCCGCGTGGCAGAGCCGGCGGCCGCAAGAGCGACGATTGACGCTGTTTCTGCACCGCCCTTACTGGAGGGCGGTGCAGACATTCGACAGCCCGACCGAAATGCCGAGGGTGTTCGTTAGGATCGTCGAAACGTCCGTGATGAAGAACGTCAGCACTCCCCCACGAAATAAAGCATCGGCGAACCTGAGCGCTGGGCCATTCCCCCGCCGGATGCGTTGTCGTGGAGGATGGCGCCAGCCTTGAACCACGCGATCACGCCCACGAGCATGAACAGGTACGACACGGCCACTCTGATCTGGTCGCAGTAACTGGTGCCCGACGAGCTCGAATAGTTGAAAAGGGCCTCCGTGTTCGTCCCGCCGGCAACGAAGGTGTTGGCCGCGATCCACAGCAGTGCAGGCGCCACGATCATGGCGCCACCCAGCATCAGGCGGATGAAGCCGCCGAAGATGCTCGGCTGCCGGTTGGAGAACCGGTTGTCGCCGGCCGCGAGGATGTAGATGTCGATCATCCCTCGGCCCGAGACCCAGACGCCGAAGATCGCGCCGAGCAACAGCGTCAGCTGAACGCCAAGAGTGAAGCTCGAGCTTGCGTTGATGAGAACCTGACCGAGATCCAAAGTCCCCTCCCCTATTCCGGAGCGCCGCCGGCGGCGGCAGCAGGAGCAGCCTCGTTGGACTCCTGCCGGCTGCGCGCCCTGGTAGCGGCCGCCCTGGCCTTGTCGGCTCGCGAGGCGGAAAAGCTCGGAGCGTTCATAGGATAGGACGCTGGCAGGCCCCACTTTGCCCGGTAGTCGGCCGGGGTCATGCCCATCGCCGTGAGGTGCTTGGTCAACGTGAGGAATTTGCGGCCCGTCTCGAGGCAGACGATGTGGTCAGGAAAGACCGACTTGTCGATGGGGACGGCGGGAGTTGGCCCCTGCCGCCCCTGGGGAAGGTCCGCCTTCTTCAAAGCCGTGTGGACGGCTTCAACGAATCCCGGCAGATCGCTCGCATTGAGCGGGTTCTTCTGCAGGAAGGCACAGACGATATCCTTCGCATAGGTGAGGACCGTCAGTTCGGAGTTGGACGTTGGCATTGTTGGTTTTCTCGTGGGATGCCGTTATTTGAGCGCCTTGGGCGCCGCTGCTTTCTGCTCGATCACCTCCAAGCGTTCCTCCAGGTCTTTGACCCGCTGAAACAGCTCGTCGATCCGGGTGTCCCTCGGATCGGCCTCGGGCATCGGCGCCACATAGGCGGCGCTGGGCGGCGGCGCTCGATATGAGAAGCCCGGCTGACCGGGCTTTGAACCGACCTCGGACGCGGGTCCCGCGGCCGCCGGCGGCACGCCCATCAGCACCGCACCGGCAAGAGCGAGAGCGAGCCCGGCACACCGCCGACTTCGGGGCACCCTCTCCCCTGCCCTCCTCCCGTAGTCACTACCGTGTCGCCCCATCCACCTCCTCCACCAGCAAATGCGCCATCGCGCTGTCCATTTGGGCCTGGTAGGCCAGCGCTGAGGACTGAGCCGTCTGCGCGAGCTCAGCAGTGGTCTGCTTCGCAAGCTCCACGACGACGCCGCGTCGCTCCTGGCCGGCCATGGTTGCAGCGAAGCCCTCGCTTCCCGATCTGTTGGTGGACTGGCTATCCAGGGCCGCGTCGGATGAGCCAGTGCCCGTGGTGCTGGCAAGACGAGGGTTCTCGAAGGTCGTTTGGTCAGGCGAGCAGGTTCGGGGGAGGGTCTGGCTGCGCCACCCGCCCATCTGGGGCCCATAGACAGCCGGCTGGCCGCCTGAGCCGTCAAACGGGATCTGGTGGTCGAGGAACGGCTCGGGGTTCACGAGGTACCACGCGGTGGGCATCGCGCTCTTGATCTGGTCCGCCGTCAAAGGCGTGCCAGATTTACCGGCCCCTTCGCGCCAGACACGCCCTGCAGCGCCGCTCGCCTGCAACGCATCGCCTCGCATCATCGCGCCCAGGTGGAGATGAACCGGACAGTTCGCGAGTCCCGAACATCCCATCTCGCCGATCTGCTGGCCTGCCGACACGTTCTTGCCGTTCAGCTCGGTCAGGACACGGCGCATGTGCATGTAGAGAAATCGCATGTCGCCTGACGTGACGGTCGCATAGTTGCCGGCGCCGCGGGCCTGGTAGCTGAAAGAGACCGTGCCGTTGGTCCCCGACAGGATGGGATCGCCCATGCCTGCACTGTTCGTGATGTCGAGGCCCTGATGCCAACCGGCGGAGGCTCGTCCAGTACGGTCCACCCCGTAGGGTGAGACGATCTTCTCTCCACCGCCCGAATTGGTGCGGTGGACGAGACAGGTCGCAGCTTCGGCGACGCCGATGATTGAGACCGCGCCGGCAAGCGCTATGATGGCCGAAATTGCTCGCATGGTAAGCTTGAATTTAACGGGTTCATCGCGGCGATCAACGGCTTATGTGTCGCTTATCGCTGCTGATCGTATTTTATTGGCAGTCAGCGGTTTCGCCACGGGGGCCTAGTCGAGGACCTGGCCGCTCCGTGCCTGCCACCTGCCCGGCGCGGATATGTTCGCATATCGTCGGATATCCTGGAAATATATCCATAGCTAGCCCACCTTTCCGATATTGCCCACCATTCCCATATTGCCAACCTTGCCTAGATTGGCGGGCTTGCCCGCCTTGCCTAGGTGGGCCGCCTTGCCCAGCTCGCCAAGGCGGCCCACCTTGCCGAGATTGGCAAGACAGTATAGATTGGCGAGCTAGGCTAGGTTGCCTAGCTTGCCTATCTTGCTGGCTCGCGGAGCGGGCCGTTACCGGAGCGCATGGAATGGCCGTGATCGTCTTCGCCAACTCAAAGGGCGGCGCCGGGAAATCGACGACCGCGCTGGTCGTCGCCTCAACCCTGGCCGAACAGGGCCTGCGGGTTTGCATCCTCGACTGTGACCCCAACCGCCCGCTGTCGGCGTGGAAGGCGCTCGCCAAGACCAAAACGAACCTGGTCGTCATGGACGACGTGACGGAAGAGAACCTGTTCAAAGTCATCAAGGAGGTCGCGGACCCGAGAGCAGGGGGCTACGACCACGTCATCGTGGATCTTGAGGGAACGGCATCGCTTCTGGTCTCGCGTGCAATCTCTCGCGCCAACCTGGTCATCATCCCCATGCAGGCGTCGCCGCTGGACACAGATCAGGCGGCCCGGGCGACGAACCTGATCGTGCAAGAAGAAGAGCACCTGGAGCGTCCCATCCCCTATGTCGTCGCGTTCACCCGGACATCCACGGCGATCGCGACCCGGATCGAACGGACCGTCCGGCGGGAACTGCAGGACGCACGCATCCCCGTGCTCGACACACATCTGAATGACCGAGCGGCCTTCAAGCAGCAGTTCCTGGACGGCCTGACGATCTATGAGCTCGATTCCGAGCACGTGAGCAATCTCGCCGCGGCTCAGAAGAACGCACGGCTCTTCACCGCCGAAGTCATGACGGCGCTGACGGGAGAAAAGTTCGACGCCGAGGCTGTTATGGAAGAGGTCGCATGATGAGCGACAGTCCGCGCTTCAAATTCGCGACGAAACCCGTCGTCGCCCCACCGCCCGAACCCACGCCGGAACAGGCAGCCAAGCTCGATGAAGTCGCGCGCCAGGCCGGCTTCCAAAGCCGGCAGCCGGCCAACGACCTGGAAAAGACGACCAGCACGCCCCCGAGAGGCGGGCAGCACCCGCCGCCCCGCTGCTTACACCTAAAAAGCGTGTATCCAGACGCGATCCCGACATGCCCTCTCACCAAGTGTACGTCAAAGGACCCATGGATCGCGTCAATCGCTTCGTCACCTACTGTGACGAACACAGATTGACCTATATCGATGCCATTGACCAACTTCTCGACATGGCCGAGGGCAAGTCAAAGTAAGCCTTGCGAAGAACCCCTTCAGCAAACGAAAGGCGCCCAACCGGGCGCCTTTTTTGTGGCCCCACGCCCCCTATTTTACCAATCGTTATCAACCGTTGATAACGGTTCACAACGGTTGCAAACGAAACCCCGCCCGGCACTCCGGCCTTCACCGGGGCAATGCTCCGTAGCGGTCTCGCAACCCCAGCGCCAAAAAAATGGCGGAGCCGAAGCTCCGCCAGTGGTTGCGCAAGAAGGGGAAACGCTCAGAGGTCCGGTCACTCCAATTCTCGAGGGGCGGTCAGGTGAGTCAAAAACCGCACAACACCTCAGCAATCAAACAATCGCGGCCTCATCGCGCCTTGTCAACACGCTTGTGCAGACTTATGCATGGTTTATCATCGTTTATCGCCCTTCACGGGCCCATGCGCGAGCGATGCAATGCGACTGCTCATTGTCGAAAGTCCGAATAAAACCAAGAAGATACAGCAGTTCCTCGGGGACGGTTGGACGGTGGCCGCGAGCTTCGGCCATATTCGTGACCTGCCTGTGGACGCGGTGGGCGTGAGCGCGCCCGATTATCGGCCCAGCTACATTGTCCCCCCGAAGAGCAAGGATCACGTCCAGCGCCTGCGGCAGCTGGCGGAAAGGGCGACCGAAGTCTTCCTTGCTACCGACCCGGACCGCGAAGGCGAGGCCATCTCCTGGCACATTCAGCAGGCGTTGAAGCTCAAGGCGCCCAAGCGGGTCACGTTCACAGAGATCACGGAGAAGGCCGTCACCGCGGCCGTTCGCTCCCCCCGCACCATCGACGATGACCTAGTGCGCGCCCAGGAGGCGCGACGGGTTCTTGATCGCCTCGTCGGATATGAGGTCTCTCCCATCCTCACCCGGGCCGTGGGGACCGGAGCAAGCGCTGGCCGAGTCCAGAGCCCTGCCGTTCGCCTGGTAGTGGACCGCGAAGAGCAGATCGAGAAGTTCCGCGAGACCAAGCATTTCGGCGCCCGCGTCGTGTTCGACGGCGGCGCGTGGAACGCCGAATGGGACACCAAGCCCTTTCTGAAGGCCGGCGAGGAATATCTTCTCGACAAGGGCCGAGCCGCCCTGGCGGCAGGTTGCCGGGATTTCAAGGTCATCAGCAGCGAGAAGAAGCCAGTCCAGCGCCAGCCGCCGGCGCCGTTCACCACATCGACCCTCCTGCAGGCCGCCTCGGCCAGGCTGGGGTTTAAGCCGGAATATACCCAGGGCCTTGCCCAGAAGCTCTTCGAGGGCGGGCACATCACCTATCATCGGACCGACAGCCAGAACCTGTCCGACGAGGCGATCGCCGAGATCCGCGCGCTCGCTGCCGACCGCGACTGGCCGCTGCCTGCTTCACCGCGCAGATGGGGATCGCGCGAGGGCGCGCAGGAGGCCCACGAGGCTATTCGGCCGACGCATTGGGAGAACGAAGCCGCCGGCGACGATGCCGACCAGCAGCGCCTCTACGCCCTTATCTGGCAGCGCGCGGCGGCGTGCCAACTCGCAGCGGCGGAGTATTTCGCGACGACGAACGTGCTCGATGCGGAGAACGGACCCGACACGTATCGATTCACGGCGCGCGGACGCGTGCTCAAGGCGCCGGGCTTCCTCGTGCTCACCATGAAGGATGGCGACGAGGAAGAGGACGACGGCGACAAGGGCGGGGAGGGGAGCGGGGGTGCCGTGCCCATCCTGCAGCCCGGCACCAGGAAGACAGCAGACAGCGGCGAAGTTCTCGCCAAGGCGACCAAGCCGCCGGCCCGGTACACCCAGGCAACGCTCATCAAGGAGCTCGAGAAGGAAGGCATCGGCCGGCCGTCCACCTACGCCTCGATCCTGGCCACGATCATCACCAAGCGGCAGTACGTCGCCGAGCAGAAGAAATACCTCGTGCCAACCCCTCTGGGGCGCATGGTGGTGAGCGCTCTCAAGGGCAAGTTCTCATTCGTCGAGCTCGCCTTCACCCGCGACGCGGAGGAGCAGCTCGACCAGATCGCCCAGGGCAAGGCCCAATACCAGCCCGTGATCGCCGGCATGCACGCACGCCTGCACCAGGAAATGGGCGCCATGGGTTACGACCCCAACGCACCGTTCCCCCCTCCGAAAAGCAGGCCTCCTTCGCTCGGAAAATCGCCGAGACCGTTGGACTGCCCCTCTCGGAAGACGCCCTGGCCAGTGCGGCACTGCTGAAGGCCTTCATCGACGCCAACATCGAGAAGTACAACGGCGTCAAGGATGCCGCCTTCGCCCAGCGCATGTCCGCCGAGCCGGCCTCCGAGAAGCAGATCGCTGTGATCCAGAAGGCGATCACAGAGGGGCGAGCAGACGCGCCCGAGGGTTGGCCGTCCGTTACGAAGCTCACGGCCTCGAAGCTCCTGGACCAAATCATGGGTTCGGGCGGGGGCGGCGGCGAGCGCAAGGGCTCCTCGAGCGGCGGCCGCAAGGGCGCCGCCGCCGGCAAGAGTGCAGGCAAGGGCAGGGGAGGGGGGCGCTCGGCCGGCGGAGCCGCCGCCTCGTCCACCCGATCAACCGGTGAAGCCCGATATGCCTCGGACAAGCAGATGGACCTGCTGCGCACCCTTGTCGGCGACAAGAAGATCCCGGCCCCGGCCGGCTGGCCGGACAAGGTCCTCATGTCGGACGCCAGCACCGCGCTCGACAAGGTTTTCAAAAGCAGGAAGGGAAGCTCGAAATGAACGCGGTTCAGGCCGTGTGGCCGGCGCCGGCGCGCCGGTCCTTCGGACAACGCCTGCTGAAGGCGTCGCCCCTGGTGATGAGGACCGAGCAGGTGGCGGAGGCTCGGCCGCCCCGCTGCGCCTCCTGCTGGAGCTCAGACATCCTCCTCGTCGAGCAGGGCCGGCTCGTGATCCCCGGATTGCCGTCCGAGCTTCACGGCCGCGTCGAGGCCTCCTTCACCGACTATGGATGCCCCTCCTGCGGCGCGCACTCGCACCAGCTCACGCTGGCCTGCGTGAGCGTGCCCGATCCATGCGGCATCGGACACTGCTCCCCCGAGGACCTGGTCCAGGAGCCCGACGCCACCGAGCATTTCCTCGCAAGCGCCGAGAGCGGCGAGGAATGGTCCATCACCCGGCGACACTACCGGACCGGGCAGATGGCGTGTGGCGGTGCAGCGCTGCTGCCGCGCGGGCCGTTCGTCGCGGATCTGCACCGCTTCGGACCTCTCAAGGGAACCATGCGACGCCTGGGCACCAGCGCTGGCGCCATCAAGCTCATGGAGCGTCTTGCTCCGGCGGCCGAGCGCTTTTTGCACGCCCAGCCGTCTAGCCGCTGAAAATTTACGTGTAGCCGGGAGAACCCACCATGCTCTCATCCCACAACCGACCGCTCGCTCTGCAGCCGGATGATCCATCCGCAGGCCTGACTGCCCAGGAATTGCGGGCGCGTGCCCGTGAAGTGCATCAGCGCCTCCGCCCGGTGCAAACGCCTCGCGTCCGCCCGAGGGCGGCGGTCCCGGTTGCCCGCCCCCTTCCGGAGCTGATCGTGCGGGGCATGCAGAACGACGCAGCCCTAGCGGCGATCGAAATGCTGGCGGCGCGCAAGATCCCGGGGCCCTTGTACATCTGGGGCGGGCGCGGTCTCGGCAAGACCACGATCGCCCAGGCCTCGGCGGCGATCTGCCCCGCGGCCAAGGTCATTGACGATGCGGATCGATGGCACGAGATCGCTGCATGCGCATTGATCGATCGGGGTCCGCTCATCCTGACCGGACCGAGGCCGCCGGGGCAGCTCGAGCAAGGCGAGCTGGGCACGTTGCTGACCCACGCCCTGGTGGTGGAGCTCCGCCCGTTCGATCGGGACTTCGCCCTGGCGCTCGCCACCAACATGATTACCGCCCAGCAGTTGCACACCCCCAGCCTTCAGGTTCCGCCCGCGGTGCTCGATACCGTGGTGAATGTCCCCGACCTTGATGGCCACAAGCTGGCTGGGCTGCTCAAGGGTCTCGCCTTTGCCGCGGCGCGCGGAGAAGAGCTGACGCCGGCCACTGTGGAGCGCCTGCGCAACGACCTCATCGACCCGCACGCTGTCGACTCGCGCATCACGATCCGTCTGATCCAGCGCGTCGTGGCGGAGCATTTCGGCATCACAACCAGCGTCCTCATATCCCATCGTCGGCACAAGACCATCGTTGAGCCGCGACAGATCGCCGTGGCGCTCTGCAAGCGCATGACGCCCCGGTCCATGCCGGAGATCGGTCGCATGTTTTTGCGCGACCACACCACCATCCTGCACGCAATCCGCAAGCTCGATGGCCTCGAGGTCAGCTCGCCGGAGATGCGCAGGCTGCTGGCCCTTCTGGCCCAGAAGGTGCGCCGTCAGGCCGATGCCGACGCCATGGCCCGCTACGCAAGCGAGGACGCATGACCATGCAGATGGATCTCGTGAGAGAAATCCGCGTCGGCTACATGGCCTGCGGCTCGGGCTTCGGTGCCCATGGCTTCCGGAAGGGCGATGCCCGGGTGGGAAACCTGCGGGCGAAATTCCGCAACATCGGCGGAATCGACAATGACCCGGCGGCGATCCGCGATTTCGAGCGCTTCGCCGGCGTTAAGGGCACGCTGCTCGACCTCATGTCCCTCGAGCAGTACCGGGATTTTCACGGCCACGAACCGCCCCCGGGCTGGCAAGAGATCACGATCGCCGACGTGCATCGCGCCATGGGCTACGAGCGGCCCCACATCTGGTTCACGTCGTCGCCCTGCAAGGGGTTCTCCGGCCTCCTTTCGGAGCGCCTGTCCCTGTCGCCGAAGTACCAGGCCCTCAACGGGCTGGCGCTGCGCTCCATCTGGCTGGCGCTGGAGGCCTACAAGGACGATCCGGCGGAATTCTTCTTGTTCGAGAACGTGCCCCGCATCGCGACGCGCGGGCGCGGCCTGATCGACCAGATCATTGCCCTGCTCGAGGCCTACGACTACGCCGTCGCCGAGACGGTCTACGACTGCGGCGAGCTCGGGGGCCTGGCCCAGACCCGCAAGCGCTACCTGCTGGCGGCACGCCACCGCAAGAAGGTCCCGCCCTATCTCTACCAGCCCTCGAAGCGCCGTCTGCGCGGTGTGGGCGAGGTGCTGGATCTTCTGCCCCTGCCCGGTGATGAGCGGGCCGGCCCCATGCACCGCATGCCGGCCCTGCAATGGAAGACATGGGTTCGCCTTGCCTTCGTCGAGGCTGGCTCCGACTGGCGCTCGCTCAATCGGCTTCGCGTCGAGAACGGCCACCTCGCCGACTTCGGCATCTTCCCCGATCGGAGCTGGCGCGATGGCACGCTCGGCGTGCTCCCGTGGGACGCCAGCAGCGGCACGGTCACGGCGCAGGCCGAGGCCACCACCGGCCGGTTTTCGGTGGCGGACCCGCGCACCAGCAGCAGCTGGGAAGGGGCGGGTTTCCTCGGCGTGAAGGAATGGGACAATCCCTCGGTCGCGATCAGCGGCAACGGCCGGCCCGGCGCCGGTGCATTCAGCATCGCCGACCCGCGCGTGAATGGGCATGCGAAGTCCGTTCAGCTCGGCGTGCGCCGGTGGGAAGATCCCGCGCCGGTCGTGAAGGGCGACGTGTCGGTGGGCACCGGACCCTATGCGATCTGCGACCCGCGCATCCCCGGTCCGCCGCGCTTCAACAACGTGTTCCGCATCGTGCCCTGGAACAGCACCGCGCCGGCGGTGGCCGGGCCGGGCGGCCCTGCAGGCGTCCTCGCCGTCGCCGATCCCCGCACCGGCGGCACCGAGGCGACCCACACCAACAAATTCTCGGTGGGTGGCTGGGACGAGCCCGCATCCGCCGTGATCGGGACCAACCGCGGCCCGGGATCAGGGGCGGGGTGTGTCGCCGATCCGCGCGCCGCCGCCGGCTTCGGCGGTGGCGGCAAGTATCGCGTGACCCATTACGAGGAGCCCGCCGGCAGCGTCATCGGTGCCAGCACCACGGGGCAGGGGGCTTTCGCCGTGGCCGACCCCCGGCCCACCGGCCTGCAGAGCGAGACCCGGAGCGCGCACAGCTACAACAGCCAGGGCCATTACGGGGTCATGGGCTGGGCTGACACCAGCGTCGCCGTGCCGGGCTACGCCAAGTATGACCGAGGCAAATGGTCCGTTGCGGACCCGCGCACGCCCCTGCAGGACGCAGGCGCTGACGAATGCCCCGCTGCCCTGCCTCAGCCCAATGATCGCCTGGTGGCGGTCATCCACGCTCAGGATGGCACCTGGCACAGGCCCTTCACTACCCTCGAGCTCGCCGCCCTGCAGTCCCTCTTCGATCCGGAGGAGTGGCAGAGCTTCGAGATGGACGGCAAGTCCGACAGCGCTTGGCGCGAGCGGATTGGCAATGCCGTGCCGCCGGCGGCGGCGCAGACCCTCGCCGGCGTCTTCGGCCGGACCCTGCTCCTCGCCTGGAGCGGGGAAACCTTCCTGCTGTCGAGCGACCCGATCTGGGTCCAGCCCCTGACGATCGCCCTTTCCGTGGACACTCCGGAGCTTGCGTCATGACAACGGCTTCACGTTCCCGCCGGCGCTGGTCCGCCACCGCCCTGGACAACGACATCATCAAGATCCTGTCGGATCGCACCGATGCCATGACCTATGTCATCCGCAACATCCTGGCCAAAGGCAGCTTCCGTAAGCCTGGCTCCGACCTCAGCGAGTGGCACGGGATCACCACCGCCCGCGTGCTCACGGCGTGCCGGCGCCTCCAGCGCGCCGGCGACCTCGAGGAGGAGGCATCGAACTATCTCACCCAGAAGTGCTGGAAGCTTTCGGCCGCCGGCCGCGCGCGCGCCGCCGGCAGCGCTCCGGCAGCGGCTGCGGCTTGAGGAGACGGCTATGGGCGAGATCACTTCCATCAGCTGGACGGATGCCACCTGGAACCCCTGGACGGGCTGCCAGAAGGTCTCCCCGGGCTGCGACGGCTGCTATGCGGAACACCTCATGGAACGGCGTTTCGGCCGGGTCGAATGGGGACCTCATGGAGAACGGCGCCAGGCCGCGAAACGCTCCTTCCGGCTGCCGTATCGGCTTGACCGGAAAGCGGCCAAACGCGGTGAGCGTCCGTTCGTCTTCCCCCTCTCCCTGGGCGACATCTTCGACAATCGCGCGCCGGAGCCGCTGCGGCGCGCCGTGTTCGACGTGATGCGGGCGACCCCCAACCTCCTCTACCTCGCGCTCACCAAGCGCCCGGGCAACATCATCCCCATGGCCGAGGCCGCCGGCGGCCTGCCGCCGAACGTGGCGCTGGGCACGAGCTGCGAGGACCAGGTTCGCTTCGATCAGCGCATGCCCCAGCTCGTCGAGGCCCAGGGCGCCCTGGGATCGGCCTTCCTTTTCGTCTCGATCGAGCCGTTCCTCAGCGAGATCGACGCGTCCCGCCATATCGATCAGCTGCAGTGGATCATCACCGGCGGGCCGACCGATCAGGGACCCTACAAGGCTCCGCCCCTCAACCCGCGCTGGGCCGTCCAGCTGCGCGACCAGGCGGCTGCGGCGGGCGTCGCCTTCCACCACAAGCAGAATGGCGAATGGCTCCCGGCCGAGGATGCGAAACGGCTGGGCGTGAAGGGCAGTGAGACAGTGCATCCCTGGAAGTGGGGTCCTGCCATGGTCCGTGTCGGCCGCCGCCAGGCGGGACGGCTCCTTGAGGGACGTATCTACGACGCGCGCCCCGAAGCCGCGAGGCTCGCCGCATGACCAGCCCTGCCCGCATCCAGCTGCAACGGCGCGCCGGATGGCGCATGCCTCCGAACACGGTGAAGGTGGACCGCGCCACCCGGCTCGGGAACCCGTTCGTCATCGTCAACGACACGCCCGAAGAGCGCGCTGCAAGCGTCCGGCGCTTCGCCATCTGCATGACGCAGCCGGCCACGTGGCAGCGCCACGCCTGCCTCGCCATCGCGCGCGGCGGCCGCGCCGGCGAGGGCTACTTCCTCAACATCAAGACACGGCTCCCGGATCTCCGGGGCCGCAATCTCGGCTGCTGGTGCCGCCTCTGTGCAGCGCATCAGGGCGGGAAGCCGTTCGGCGTGAGCTGCACGGCGTGTGCGCCTTGCCATGCGGACGTGCTCGGCGAGCTCGCCAATGGCCTGAAATGCGAAGCGCTGGTGGCCAGCGCGGCGGCTTAACCGGAAACCACAGGGGGGCATGATGCACGTCACATTCGAGCACTTCGCGGCCACCTTTCACGATGCCAGCGAGCGCGGCGCCTTCCAGCGCACGCCGGGGCCCGCCACCGCGCGGGCCGACAGCCTCGGCCGCGGCCTTCTCGCGCTGGGGCGCCAGGCGCACCGCTGCGGCATCGAACTGTCCCCCATCGACTATCTCGAGCTGCGCCATATGGAGAACCTGCTGTGGTTCGGCGTGCTACGCACCCGGCAGGGCCTGCGGATCGAGCTGGAGCGTTCCGAGCGTCCGCGCTTCCTCGCCCCGGTGCAGGCGCTGCAGAGCTATGTGCTCGATCTGCCGTCCCACCGGACCTGTCCGCTCGAGCAGCCGCATCCGGCCGATGGCCGTCTCGATGCCCATTTCCGGCGGGTGATCGCCGGCGATTCCGTCGAGGTTTCGCCGTGGGCGCTGCGCGCCGCCGCGAGCTTCGTCATCTGCCAATGTGTCCGCACCGAGATCGAGGAGAGGGTCCAGGTCGCCCGCGTGCAGGTGTGCGAGCAGCACGCCTATGGCGCGGCGACGCTCATCGAGAAGCTGCGGTACTCCGAAATTCTCTATGCCATGCCGAGGGGGCGCTGCTGATGGCTTTCCACGTTCGCAATGACGCAACAGAGCGGGCCGTTCGCGCCCTTTCGCGCAAGCTCGGTGTCGGCCTGACGGAGGCCGTCAAGATCGCCGTGGAGAACGAGCTGAAGCGCCAGGTCAACGAGATGAGCCTGCGCGACCGGATCAAGCCGCTGCAGGAGCAGATCGGCCTCGGCAAGGCCAACGGAGGCCACGCATGATCGCCTATGTCACCGGAACCGCGATTGCGGAGATCCTTGCAGACGGACCCGAGGCGCTGGACCTGACGACGGCGATCGAGGCCGCCAAGAAGGTGTTCACCAGCTCGGCCGCCATCTACCAGGCCGCGACGATCTTGATGGACCGCCACGGACTCGACGCCAAAATGGCGATGCACGGCGCGGAGAGCTTCGCGCGGCTCGCCGGCATCAAGGTTCTGCCCACAACCGACCAGGTATATTTCGATGCGCTCACCGCTCGTGAGCAGCAGCGCCGGCCGGGCTCCAACGAGCCCCCGGACGAAAACGCCCTTCTCGACATGGCCATGTGCCAGCAGTTCCGCTTTCCCCCGCGGCTGCTGACGGCGGAGGGGAGCGCGTCCGTGCGATGACAACCCCCGAAGCGCTCCCGGCCGCCCACGGCCTACCTACGCGACCAGCGTGGCCGTTCCCGACGCTGACACCGATGAAGTACGGCAAAATTCTCGCCGACCCGGCATGGCAGTACACCATGCGCTCCGCGAAGGGTTACGAGAAGAGTCCGGAGAAGCACTATCGGACCATGCCGCTGCCCGAAATGATGCAGCTGCCGGTCTCCCACCTCGCGACCGACGACTGCCTCCTGGTAATGTGGAGCACCTGGCCGCACCTGAACCAGGCGATGCGGCTCATGGATGTTTGGGGTTTCAAGTACAAGACAGGGGGGGCATGGGTCAAAAGGACCAAATACGGCAAGGCGTGCTTCGGCACGGGGTACATCTTCCGGTCATCGACGGAACCCTTTCTCGTAGGCACCATCGGCAAGCCGACGATTTACGTGAAAAATCAGCGCAATTTAATCGAAACCGAGGACTGGATTGAAACCGACGACTACAGTCTGATCGAAAGCCACATCGACTATCTGCGCCGGGAGCACTCACGCAAGCCCCCGCAGATGCACAAGATCCTCGAGCGGATGCGACCGGAGCATTTTGGCGCCGAGCTCTTCGCAACAGAGGTGATAAGCGGCTATGACGCATGGGGCGATCAGATCGGCAAATTTGATGACCCCTTCAAATCGTTGAAAAAGGTCAGAGACAACGATGATGAAACAGGCAAAGCGGGCAGGGTTGATCGCGGCCGCCGTATGGGCGCTGGTGGGGGCGGCAGCAACCGCCCAGGGCGCCGGCGCGCCGCCGGCACCGATGGAGCCGGGCAAGTGGGTGGTCTCCCAATCGAATGAAGAGCCCAAGACGGACGCCGAGCGCAAAGCCATGTGCTCGAACCCGGTGGCATGGGTCGAGATCTCCGACAAGAGCTGGATCGAGGGCGATTCGGGCGGCCGCCGCGTCTGCGCCGCGCCCAAGTGGACCGCGAAGGGAACAACCTTTCGTGCTCCGCCCCTCAAGTGCAAGCCGGCCGCCGAGGCCGATGGCGACGGGGACGGATCGGTGAGCGTTCTCGTGAAGGGCCCGAATGCGGTCGAGATCAACAACGCCCTGTTCGTCCGCTGCAACTGAACGACCCCACCAACAAAGAAGGCGCCGTGGGACCCCCGCGGCGCCTTTTCATTTGTGACCTCGCGCCGTAGCGCCGGCCGAGTTGTCCGCCGATCTAGAGGCCGAGAAGCGCAGCCACACCGCGAAACGCGCGCACCTGGCGCAGAATGAGGATGTTCTGGACGTAGAGGGTGCGTCGAGCCGCCGCGAAGCGCGACAGTGGAGTGTCGGCCGCCTCTTGGCGTGCCACTTGAGCGGCCCGCCGGCCGGCCCATTGATCCACGCCCTTGTTGTCGGCCCTGACGGTGATCCGGAATTCTGCTGCCTCCTCATGCGACATCTGGATTGGCCGCCGAGGCCTCGAGGCCGCGTGGCCGGGCAGATTGCTGACCACCTCGGCGAGCGGCCGCGAGATGCTGGCGAGCTCGAGGCTAGCGAGGACCGCAGGCGCGTCGCTGCGCAAGTCGATAAAGGTGCCGTCCCCCTTGGTGAGGCGGCTGAAAGACACCAGATTGTCGATCCGATCCACATGGAAAAGGTCCATGCGCTCGGACGGACTGTCGCCCACCAGGCCGGCCGCCTCGAGAGCGCAAAGCACCGGCACGATCGCGCCGCAGAGCATCAGCGCGCGTTCGCGCTGCACATCATGGGACAGTCCGGGAGGCTGATAGGTCATTTCGGATCTCCGGGTGGAGCAGATGACAGGCAAGAAAAAGGGCGGTCCCGAGGGACCGCCCTTTCAGTTTCTCTGGCAAGCAAGGGGGTTAGGTCAGAGGGCCAGAGGGAAAGCCGAGAACTCAGAACTTGTAGCCGACGCCGAGGCGGGCGGTCAGGAAGTCGGGAGCGAACTGGATCTTCGCGCCGGCGGCGGGCACGCCGATGGAGGCGTTCTGCGTGTTGATGGTGTAGTCGCCTTCCAGGCGGACCAGCCAGTTGTTGGCGATCATCGTCTCGAGGCCGAGGCCGACGAGGACACCGTTGCGATAGCCGTCGTTGTAGGTCACGCCGGGCAGGGTGTAGATGTTGTTGATGTTGGCGTCGGTGAACGCCCAGCCGACCTTGGCGAAGAGTAGCGAAGACGGGGTCAGCAGATAGCCGCCACGGGCGGAGATCGCGAACTGCCAGTCCGATTTCAGGAAGGTGCTGTTCGAGCCGTTGTTGTTGGAGAAGGACTGGTTGAGCCAGTTGGCCTCGCCTTCGAGGCCGAACACCCAGGTCTGCGCGACCTGCCAGTTGTAGCCCATGTACAGGCCGGCCGAGAACGAGCTGGAGCCGTATTCGCCCACGTTGGTGGTGTAGCCGAACTGCTCCACGTTGAAGGGCGTCGAGCCGAAGGTCGTACCCACCGCACCGCCGATGTAGAAGCCGGTCCAGCTCATCACGGGAGCGGGCGGCGCCAGCGGAGCCTTGATCGGATAGGTGGCGAGGTCCGCGGCGGTGGCGGGGGCGGCAAGCGCGCCCAGGGCGGCCACGGCGATGAACGATGCGGCGAACAGGTGCTTCATAAGAGGAATTCCCTTGCGATCCGGCCAGACTGACCCTGACCCTTCGCAAATCTGCGGCGATCTCCGGAACGAATCAAGGCTTATTGTTGCTTATCGACGTTGATCGCGCGCCGTGTTGCAGCTTTGCCACTATTCGTCCCGCTTAAAGGGGACAATCTCGCTGCTGCCGGGCACATAGAGAGGATGACGAGGGAGGCCATCCTTGGTGAACCCTACACAGGACAGTTCAATACCCCGCGACGAGAGGGCCAGAACCGTTTCGTCAGCCATAAAGCGAAGCTGCTTCGGCAGCAACCCAAAAGCGAGCACGACTCGGCGCGCACGCTGAGCGAGGCTGACGATGGTTGATAAATTGTCAGGACTGCGCGGCAACACGTCGCTCGCGAGCAGCCGTTTCGGCTGCGTCGCCCGGTAATCGCAGACGTTGACCTTCACATAGCTCTCGAGGCCCATCTTGCGGGTGAACTCGATCTCTCGGCGAACCGTGCGGTCATCGACGCGCGGGCCGGCTGTGCTTGGATTCATGCCGATCCAGAGCGCGAACGGCACATCGAAGGCGCCGGCAGCGTCGAGCCGCCAGACGCGGGACAGCCAAAGGCGATATTCGGAATTGGGGCCTGTAAAGAGGGCGTCGCCGCGAACGCCGGCCTCGAGCGGAAACGCCACCTTGCTGCCGGCATCGTGGGCGTCCTCGGGATCTCCGAAAAGCGAGGCCTGCGCCGGCGGCTCCAGGCCGATGGGTGGCTTAGCCAACGGGATAGGCCCGCATGATCGCTTCGAGGGTCGGATTGATCCATAGGCGCTGGCGCGCGCGAGAACCGGCCACATAGAGCCCATGTAGCTCCTCTCGGAACTTCGCCAGGCGCTTGCGCGGGTCCTCCTCGAGGAACTTCGACCAGTCGAACGCATCCCCCAGGACGACGTTGTCCCACTCCAGCCCTTTCGAGCGATGGAACGTCGTCATCGTCACTTCCGCCTGGTCTACGGGGACCGCCGATCGCGCGCGCAGATCCTCGAGGCGCTGCGGCGTGGTCGTCCCGAACTCGGTCACGAGCTGGACGATGGCCTTGATCTCCATGTCGTCAATCTCCTCGCCGTACTCGATGAGCTGATCGAAGCGCGAGAACACCCGGAATTCGCGGTCCTGGACCTGATCCGGCATACGGGCATAGAGGAAGTAGGCATCGAGAATGCGATCGGTCCGGTAGGTTTCGACACCACCGACGAAATGCAGCTTCTTGGTGCCCGTTGCGATTCCGTGCTGGATGACACCCGCGTTCGTGCGCGACAGGAAGGTGTAGGGGCCCGCGGGCTTGCCCTGGCGATAGAGCTGGGAGGGGCCGCCGCGTCCGACGATCAGGTTCCGCTCCCCGAACATCGCCAGCACGGAATTCGCCGCCCTGGCGATCTCAGGGCCAAACCGAAAGGTGTTGGTGAGGGCGAAGTGCTCGCCACCAAACTGCGCGAGTGCATTGACCGCGCCTCGGAACCCATAGATCGCCTGATACTCGTCCCCCACGACCACGAGCGGCAGCTGCTGCCGCTTCAAGATATTGACCGTGATCGGGTTGGCGTCCTGCGCCTCATCGAACAAGATGATGTCATAGCCCTTCACCACGTGGCCCTCGAGGTCGAAGAGCTTCAGGTAGCCGTCATGCGGCATGGGCACATCGCGCCGATTGGTGTCCTGCATCAGCTCCCAGAGCTGTTCGGCATAGGGCAGGGCGGTCCGGTCTTTCGGATTGCGCGGGTCCGCCACTGCGGCGACGGTGGCGCAGCCGGACGAAAGAAACCGCCTCACCAGCCCAATGGCCTCGGACGCGGTGGCGTTGCTGGTCCCGAAAACGCGGCTCACCGCGACCGGCTTGGTGTCCCCCAGCTTGTTGCGATAGCGCGCTCCGGTGACGCGGAAGGCGAGGGCATGGCTGGTCTGGGGCTTGGTGTTGGAGGGAAACGAGGCTTCCGCCTCGAGCTGATTTGCCTTGTTGAAGACCAGGTAGAGAATGCGCCGCTGGGGGCGCCTCTTCGCATAGCCGCGCAGAACTGTCGTCTTCCCGGCTCCGGACCTGGCGTGAACGACAGACACGGCACCCTCCGCGAGGATCACCTGTTGCTGTTCGCCCGTCCAGCGCCTGGCCGCGGGCGGCGGGAGATCTCCGGCCTCCATGTCAGCGGTGCTCGATGCGCCGCTGCAGGCGCAAGAAGAGGTGGTAGAAGATCCACGTCCAACCGCCCACCAGCGCGCTCGCGAGCGCGGGGACCAATAGCGCGATCATCCACCTGGGAGACTCTGGCCCCACCAGGTCGTTTGTCCTCGCAAAGAGGATTGCGGTCATCATCAGGCTGCCGCCAACGATCGAGCCGGCTAAAAACCCCGCAAGCGCCGCCACGCCGTTGTTGAATTCATTCCGTGCGTAGATCATCCGTGCTCTCCCTTAGGTGCCCGCTCTCGGAGCATTGCGACGAAGGCGGCGGTGCCTCTGGCGCCGGGCAGCAACAGCCCGGTCGATCGAGAAGCCCGGCGCGCGCCAGGCCGACGCGAAGCGCGCGGCCTTGAGCCGAGATCCCACTTAGTCATGAGCGGCCTCCACGCCAGCCAGCCGCCACGCGCGCCACAGGCCGTAGGCGACGCGTCCCGTGGCCACGCCGTTGACGAACAGGCAAAGGTGGAGAATGACGCTGGCTGTGGTCGGGCCGGCGAGCAGCGAAGCCGCGGAGGCGATTCCGATGCTGCACGCAACGGCCGCCATCAGGTATCCGCGCACGAGCTGCGCGCGATGCCCTCGCGCCGACTGATCTGCGAACAGCAGGTAGAACGACACCGAGCCGAGCCAAACCACCAGGAAGCCAGGCTCGCCGCCCTTCACCAGGGCGCCGCCGCCGCTGACGATGAGGATCAGGCTGAGACCTGCCGCGGGCAGGTCGATTGAAACACGCGGCATTCGCATCAGAAGTCTCCACCATAGATGGCGCGGCGCATCGTTCTGCGCGCCGCTTCGAGTTCAGCTAGGGCGTGATCGGCGAGGTCAGGGGGCATGTGCCGCCAGAAGATCGCTTCGGCATCGTGCCAGGCGTGCCGGACCCGCTTCGGCACGAAGTCGTGGTTTCCATCTGCCCGACCCGTGGGCTCCGCAGGGAGCCGGGGGGCCAGCACATGCTCGCAGTAGACGAGGAGCACGAGGAGCAGACCGAGCGCGATGGACAGCCCGGCGGCGGGCTGCGGCACCAGCTCACCTAGGAGGAGGGGGCCGCTGATGCTGAAGAGGCCCGCGGGAAGGAACACCCCGCGCGTGAGACGTAGGAGGTCAACCGAGGTGCGGACGCGGATCATGGACACTTCTCCTCGGCCGATACGAACAGGTCTCAGGCCTTGAACCCTTTGACCGCCCCGAGCTTCACCTTGCCGGGAGTGGTCTCCGGCTGGGCCATCGCAGGGACGATGGGGGCACGTGCAGCGGCGGCAGGTCTTGCGATCGGCGGCAACACCGGCGCCGGCGCCACGACAGGCGCTTGCGCCACCACCGATCCACTCTGGTGGCCCTGCAGACCCTTCAGCATCAGCTCTTGCATGAAGGCGCGACGGCGCCCGGGTGGCTGGGAGTAGAGCAGGTTGTACAGCTCTTGGTGGCTCGGCAGGGTGAGCTCCCAGGTGAAGCCATCCCGCCTAATCATCTCGCCGGGAGACCGCCTTGGGCTCCGGCCTGCCGTTCCAGGCATTTTTTCATTGTTCGTCACGGCTAACCCCTCTGCCGCGTGCTCCGCCCTTGCGAACGAAGCTGCCATGAGCACGCCGAGCCATCAGTGGCCGGCGTCGTCTCCCTCTGCGAGCATGACCTTCAGAACGCCGCGCGCGTTGGAGAAGCGCGGTTCCGAAGGCATGTAGACAAGGCTGGGATCGAACAGCACCTCGAGGTGCTGCTGCAGCAGCACGCTGCCGCCGCCCACGAAGATGACGTAGGCGAGGCCGCTGCCGTCCTCGGCATGCCGGTACACCGCCTCGCGAATGCGGGTGGCGAGGGGCTTGAGGGCCGCATCCGCGAGATGGCTGATGTCCCGGAGCACGCCGTAGATGGGCACTTTCCGATTGATGAGGGCCTGCTCCCGGTCCACCACCGATCTCACGCTGAACTCGTTCTTGATCTTGCTCTCGAGATCATCGGCCGCATCCAGCACGCCGGCCTTCAGGCTCTCGGACTGCGCGATGTTAATCATCGGCTGGTCTTCGGGGTTGCCCGACCAGGTGCCATAGACGATGTCGGTCGTCTTGCCGCCCACATCGACGACCGCGAACGACGAGACATAGCCGAAGCGCTCACAGAAGGGCTCGTTCAGGCTGAGAGCGCCATTCTCGAGGGTGAGCATGCAGTCGAAGAACGCGGCCACGCCCTCGGAATAGACGCCGTGATCCGCGATGGCATAGGGCTGCGGCAGGCTCTTGAGGGACTGGCGGTCGATGAGCCGGACGGGCTTGGCGATGTTCGCCTTCTTCGCCTCGATCAGGCGCACGTTGTGCGCACCCGTGACCGGCTGGTGGAAGTCGGAGTAGGGGAGGGTGGTCCCGATCCGCAGCTGAGCACCGGCCGGCGCAACGAGATGCAGCGCGTGGTGCACCAACGCCCGGTTACGGTCACTGGTAGGATATTCCTGGGTCCGATTGTCGCCCGTCTCCTCGGCATTGCGACCGCGGGGGACGATCATGATGATATCGCCGTCGTCGCTGGCGACACGCTCGTCTTCATCATAGGTGCGGTAGGCATTCGCACCCGCACCGCCGTGCGCATCAACCTCGATGAGGCCCCGCGCAGTTCGGCTGGGGAAGGACCGGGTCACGATCGGACCGCTCGCACCATCGCGGAGATAAGCGATCTTGGTCTCCGAATGCCCGTCATCCACGGCAATGCAAAAGGCCGCGCCGCCAGCAACCGCGGGGGCCTGGCCTACGCCAAGGTCTGCCTCGACCTGGCCAGCAACGACAGGGGTGTCCACGTTCGCAGTCTCCTTCCTGGCCGCCTTGGGCGGCGTCGCCTTCCCCTCGCCCGGCTTTCGAGCGGGATTCCTGATCTCAGCCTGCGTCATCGGCATTGCAGTCCTCGCACTTGCGGCGGCGGAGCGACCTGCACCGCGCCGCGTTATCAACCGTTATCAACGGTTGATAACGGTTTACAACAGTTGATAACGGTTTACAACGGCTGATGAGCCATGATGAGCGTCTATGAGACGCGACAATTGCGCCATTCTGGCTCAATTCATTGGACCCACTAGCTTTTGTCCGCCTTCACCGATGCCCCGGCTGCGGAAGCGGCAGGCCCGGCCGCCCCTTCGGGCGCGGTCCTCCGCCGCTTCACCATCTGAGCCGTCAGCCGCGCCACGGTGTTCGCCTTCACCGCCGCGACGGATTCGGCCGTTGGCCGCACCGCCGAAGGCCGTTCGGCGCGTTTGCGCCGCCCGTAGTGATGCAGCGCCGTCATCGCGCTGGCGTGCCCCATCGCCGCCGCCACCTCGCCCTTCGTGGCATCCAGCGTCGCTTTCAGCTCGGCCGCATACTGGTGCCTGGCGTCGTAGAAACGCAGGCGTTTCCAGCGTTTCGCGATGATCCCCCCGCTCACGAGATCGCCGATCACCGCCTTGAGAACCGGCTGCAGCTTGGGTCGCAACGCGGCCCAGGTCCGCCCCTGCATGGAGAGCACGAGACGGCTCATCGCCTCGATTTCGTCGGGCGCCATCTTCGCCCGATCCACCACCAATTCCCGCACCGGGCCGTTGGCCCGTAACCCCTCGATATATTTCGAGTTTTTCACCCGCAGAACGTCCCCTTCGAGGGTCGTTTCCGCCCACTCCTTCGGCCGCAAACCAAGCACAGGACCGGCAAGAATGATGTCGCCCGCGATGAGGCCGTAGGTCGTTCCGAGCGCATAGAGAGTTGTCGCGATCTGCCGCCGAACCTCTTCCGGCATCTGCCTCAAGAGCCCGCCGCCCTTGCGCCCACCACCCCCGCCGGCCTTCTCCCCCTTCCGCGCCGCCCGCCATCGGCGGTCGATCTCGGCCACCTGCTCGCTGAACTGCGTTGCAGCCAGCATCGACAGGTAGCGCTCGATCCAAAACCGCAGCGCAGCGCGGTACTGCCGCCGGCTTGCCGGCTTCAGGTCCCGCGTCAGGGCCTCGTAGGCGAGCACGAGCCCCTGCCAATCGGCGGGCATCGAGCGGCTTTTCAGCCACTCGAGGAAGCGTCGCGCCCGCCTCTCGTACTCGCGCTCCGTCGCTTCGCTCCTCCGGCTCGCCTCGGCGCCGCCCTTGGGCGGCCCTTCGCTCCGGTTATCCATATTCATTCCTAACCTACGTTACCGTCCGGCAATCAGCGTAACACAGGTAGGGAGCGCGGAAAGGCGTTCGTTGTCGTTTATCGACGCTTATTTGCGTTGATCGTCGCTAAGGTCGGGCACATGATGCGGTCTGCGGCCGAGTGGGTCGCAGAAGCCGGAGTGCCCATGATGTCGTCATTACGGAGGTTCGCCGTGGTCGCCGCTGCCCTGCTGTTGGCAGGGTGCGCCACGCTGTCAGCGTCGCAACGCCAGGCCTCGTCCGACCAGTTCGTTCGGGACCAGCTTTCGCAGAAGGGCCTGTGATGCAGCGGGACCGACAATCCATCCTCGCGGTCCGACTTCTGTCGGCCCTCTATGCCCGCCTTGCTCCATGGCTCGCTCCTCGCCGCCCGGCGCCGCCTGGTGGGTCGGCGCCGCGGGCCACGCTTTGTGGTTGGCCCGCCCGTCAGCCCGGTTCGCCGGGCTTGAATGACAACACGCCGGGGCGCACCAGCGCCTGAGGGGGGACGCTCATGAACGCGCCTTCCGCGCTCGAAGCGATCGAAGACGATGGCACTCTGGGGGCGCTGACCGTCTGGCAGCCCTGGGCTTCGCTGATCGTCTACCGCGTGAAGCCCTATGAGTTCCGGTCCCGCCGTCCTCTCGCGGGGAGGGTCGGGCGACGCATTGCGATCCACGCCGGGGCGCGGCCGGTCCGGTCAGCCGAGGTGCGTGACCTCGTTGATCGGCTTGCCGGTAAGGAGGCGTGGACCACAGGCTTGTTGCCGGACGCGCTCGACTTTCTCAAGCGCGCGCTCGATGCGCCCGGTCTCCTCCCTTTGTCGGCCGTCCTCGGGACAGCCGTCCTGGGGCAAGGCGTCGCTGCAAACGAGATAGCGCCGGGGCTCGCCAGGCTGAACGACAGCGACCGGCAGGATCACAGCATGTTCGGTTGGCCGCTGTCTGACGTGGAGCGCTTCGACGAACCTGTTCCCGCTCGCGGGGCTCAGGGGTTCTGGCCGTGGCGGCGGCCTGGGCGTGTTCTGTCGGAAGGGGCGGGCCTCGGGCCGCCGGCTGGTCATGTCAGCGGTTGATGTCGTCGCGGCGACGGCGGAGACGCCGGCCCGGGTTCGCCGCGGGTCCGCGGCCGAGTGGGAGATCCGCGACGCCCTCGTCCTGTACCTCCGTGCCCACCTGCCGCAGGCCCGGATCATTCACGAGCTCGTCTGCGGCGGCCGCCGCGTCGATGTGGCGGCGGTGGAACCCGAACGCATCCTGCTGTTCGAGATCAAGTCGGAAAAGGATACCCTCGACCGGGTCGAGGCGCAGACCAAGGCTTTCGCCCTTTATGGCCACTTCGTCGCGGTGGTGGCCGCAGCGAAGTGGTTTGAGACGCAGCAGAGCAGTTATTTCCCCGGCTCTTACTCAGTCTGGAAGGGACCCGATCTGCCGTGGTCAACGAAGACATGGCGATATCCGGAGATCCCAGGGGACACGCGAGGCGGCTGGAAGCTCCCCGGCCGCGGACGTGAGGACCGGTCGAAGCCATTGGCCTCGCCTGATCTCCTCGAGCTTCTGTGGAATTCTGAGCTGCGCACCGAAGCGGCGCGGGCTGGCATGCGGGTTCCGTCCCGGTGGACCCGGTGCGACCTTTTCCACGCAATGTCATGGGAAATGGCGGGGCGCGACGTGACCCGGGCCGTGTGCCGTCAGCTTCGGTCACGCCCTTTCGTTGAAGCCGATCCTCCCATTGAGGAGGTCGCACCTTGCCTGGTCTAGATCTCGCGGCGGCTCACCAGTGTGTGCTCAAGCTGCGCCGTGGCTTCGGCGATATCGCCGGCGTCGCCGGTCTCCGCGGCGCGCATCATCAGCAGTTCCACGGTGTGCTGGATGGCGGCGGATTGCCGGACCTGTCCCCACCTGCGCTGCGCGAATTCGCCTGCGTCGCGGAGCGTGCGGAGCTCTTCACCGCCCTTGAGGCGGAGAACCCGTGCCAGTGGCCTTTTCCAGTCGGGCTCCATGGAGATTCGCAACGCGATGCCGTCGCCGGCGGTTCCGGGAGGCCGGCATGACCGCGAAGTCTTCGTCGCAGATTGATGAACCGGCGCGGGGCCGGCTTGTCTTCCGGGGCGGCTGCTGTTCGCGTTGCTCGGGCGCGCTCGAGTGGACGCAATGGGCCGGCACCCTGCAGTGCTCGACCTGCCGGACCGGCACGATCCCAGGTCCTGGTGTTGCCATTCGGGTGAGGTGCTGCGTTCCGTTCTGCGAGCGGACCCGCGGCGACCGGAAAACCGAGCCGCCATTGGGGCCCGGCACCGAGTGGATCTGCGGCGAGCACTGGCAGCGGGTGCCGCGCCGCTTGAAGCTCATTCGCTCGCGGTTGAAGCGCCGTTCGGCAGGCGCGGGCTGGACGGACACCGACAAGCTGATTTCCGCGAGGGTGTGGCTGCGTTGCAAGCGCGCCGCGATCGAGGCCGCCGCCGGCCTGTGAGGCTGCGCCGCCTGACCCGAAGCACAACGTGAGGCCCATGACCAATTTCGATCCGATCTTCCTCGATCTGACCACCAGGTGGGTGTCCGCCGCCCGCCCGGGCGATAATGACGGCGACGCGCCGGTTGCGGTCCACTTCCCGGCCCGGCTTGTGGCCGGCCCGGTGGGGGAGGTTGAGACCCAGGCCATGCTCTACGGGCATCGCGCTCCGGCTCTTTTCGCGGTGGGTGGGGGGATTGTCCGCGTGGGGGGTCCACCCGTCGCGCCGGGACCGTTCGTTCCGCGCACCGGCTCAGTGCTGCCAACCGGTGGCGGCCGCGACGACGAAGACGCGTTGCTTGCGGTGGCGGCGATTGGTGCCCTGGGGGGCAGGGCGCTGTCGCACGACCTCGTGGTGATGACGACCGATGCCAACGACGCCGCGCGGCTAGCCGCTGCATTTTCGCGGCTAGCCACGCAGGTGCAGCCGCTCGACGACGAGTCGTTGCCGGTTCCGCGGACGGTCAGCGTCTTGAGCGCCGAAGCGATAGAGGGGATTCGCCTGGCCGCCGTCCAGCAGAAGTGGATTGAAAAGAAGGCGGACAGCCGGCAAGCGCTCATTTATGCCGCAGGGGGGAGTTCACGGATATGGGCAACGACGGAGGACGGCATCGCGCCAATTCCGCTGCCGGACAATGGTTTATATTCGCGATGGGAAGCCCAATTCCTGAGCAGTGCTTCGGACGCGGTTCTGGGCCCATCGGAAGCTTTGCAGTATCAATACCCATCCTCGGGTGAACGCGCCCTTGTGCGCAATTCCTCTGGGGAAATCGTGCCGTTTGAGGCTTCCAAGGCTATCGCATCGGTTGAAACGGACACCATCGCCGCGTGGATTGAAGAGTTAGGAGATACCTTTACTACCGTTCGCGCCTTGTTCACGGAGGCCACCGTCGTGGGCCCTGACGCGCCGTTGTATACAAGTTGCCTAAAACACAAAGCTTTCAAGGCAGTATTACAGCGTGACTTTGTAAACGGTTTCTCGATATATGCGTGCCGAGCATACGTTAACACGCCGGGCATGCGATTTTCGCATGTCTTGGAGCCCACCCCCGCCGTAGGGGCCGCAAGTTACTTGGAGCGACGACGTAGACGCGTACCGCCCGTGAGTTTCCGGGAGGCCAGCCAAGAATTCGTCCTGCGTTTGCCTGCCAGTTTTATCGATCCTGAGCTGGCTATTACGCTACGTGCATTCGCCCAGAGCACGCGCCCTTCTCGCGATAGCGTCCATCTCCTAAGCCGGCTTATTCGCATCGAGAGAAAGTAACAGGAGTCATCCCCCATTTTGGGGACGGCCTCGCGGCACTTCAACACCCCTTCTCACAGATCCCTTAAGGATTGACACGAGCAATGCACAGCTTGTTAAGTCTTATCGGCGGTGATCGAGGGTTTGTCCCGGATATGCCGTCGCTACTCTAACGAATGCGAGGGCCGGAGCATGAGGGGGTCAAATACGGCCTTCGTGGAAGAGGCCGTGATGAATACGAGCGATTATATACCTGCATCACCAGGCCGCTGGAGATCCGTCCTTGATGGGCGTTTTTGGTGTCGAGACGATGTCCAGGACGAGCGCCGGTTTTTCATTCAGATCTCGCAAGTGGACGCCAACACTTGGCTTTTCCACGTCTCCGAGCTTCCGGATGGTGCCGCACATATCCTGCTTAACGATGGGACCGGGTGTTCCCTTGAACAGGCGATGATGCTCGCCGAGGCAGCCGTGGTTCTGGCTGCTTCGTCCAATTCCGCTCTTTCGCGCACCAGCGCGGCACTTGGCGGGTGCTCCCGCGTGAGCATGGCGTTGGCCTGCGCCTGATCCTCGACCCCTTATCCAGCCAACTCGAAGCCCTCCTCGCCCGTCCGCAGGAGGGCTTTTTTCGTGATAAATGCCGCTGTGCTTCGATAAGCTGCTTTGCAGCCCATTTTGTGCCCGGGATTGACGAGGGTTATCGAGTCGTTATGTTCCTGATCGACGAATACCTTCATTCGATCGATCGCAGGGGAGCCGGTCGCGATGGTCCTCCAATCCGTGCCGTTGCGCGTTCGGCTGCTGTCATCTGCCAGCCTCATTCTTCTGGGCGCCTCGGTTTCGGCAGCTCTTCCGGTTCCGGCCGCGGCGCAGACGATTTACCCGCCGGTGTATCAGCAGCCCACCTACGGCTATCCGACGCCGTCATATGGCTATCCGAACACCGGCTGGCAGCAGCAACAGCAGTTGTCCCCGCAGGCCCAGGCGCTCTATGCGGCGCCCGGGCAAGTTCCTGGCCAGACGCAGGCTCAGTTCGGGACTGGCCCGGGCCAATCGGCGCCATCGGCGGCCGTCGTTGATCCGCCCGGCGGGGTCGCGGGCTACAATGCGCCGGGTGCCATGGCCCAGGGCATTCGCGGCCAGCTTCTGGCGCGCAGCGCCCGCGGGGTCGGCCTGCGGGCCGGGTTCTCCGAGGAGGTCGGCCGCCTCAATATCTCCGTCGATCAGGTCGCGCCGGCGCTGGAAGGGCGTTTCGATTTTCGCCCGCTCCTGGTTGAAGGGATGGTGATCCCCCCCGTCATCACCGAGGTCCGCGAAGTCGGCGAGCTGGAGAATGACAAGCTCGTGCGCCTGTCGCTCGGCACCTACCGCATCGTCGCGCCGGCCCGCCTGGCACTCAAGGTGCCCAACTGGCGGGACTATCTGAACATCTCGACGGTGCCGACAACGCCGTTTCGGGGACCGGACTTCGTGCCGCGCACGGAGGAGGAGCGGGCGAGCTACGAGCAACTGGCAGAACAGGCCCGGCTCGACGGGATCGAGGAGGCCCGCGCCCTGTTCGCCGTCAACCTGTCGCGGCTGATCCGCGATTACGACGGCATGAGGCTCTATCACAGCCTCGCCGGCAGCGGGGCGGTGTCCCTGCCGAAGGTGTCCCGGACGGGGAACGACCTCAGCGTGACCGAGCACGGCAATCGTGCCGCGGTCGGCAACGTGACGCTTGAGCTGATCGTCTCTCCATCGTTCAAGCTGGCGTCCAAGAGCGCATATCTGGGCGACCGCACGGTGCCTCCGCGCCCGACGCCCCGCAGCCAGTCCGGGGCCGAACCGCCGCCCCCACCACCGCCGCAGCGTCCCGCCGGCGTTCCGACTTCCAATGCGGCTCCCGCGAGCTCCACTGCGGCTCAGGCGACGAAGGCCGCCCAGGTCGCAGCGACGCCACCGGAGCGCTAGGCCATGGCGTCGTGGATCGGCACCTATCTCGGCGCGAAGGGGCAGCGCTTTGCGGGTGCGCGCTTCGGAGTGGCGTCGAAGGAGGATATCCGGCGCGTACTTGTTGCATGCGCGAAGCTCGGCGCGAGCGACATCATCTTTCAGACCGGCCAGCCGGTTCTCGCTTTCATCAACGGGCATCTGTTCTCGTTGACCGGTCACTGGCTGCAGATTGAGGATCTTCGGCGCGTTGCCGTCGCGTTGGCGGCGAACGACAGCATCATGCCCCGGCTGATGGCCGGCCAGGCCTTCGACACAGCCGTGCAGTACGCGGACCCCGAGGAGCGCGACGAGCAGGGCGATCTGTTGCGGTACCGGTTCCGGGTCAACATCACCGCCATGAATTTCGACGGCTCAGTGGGGATGCAGATCGTTCTGCGCTACATCCGCAGTGAGCCGCCCATGCCCGAGGACATTGCGCTCGAGGCAGAGATCGTCGCCGAATCGGCCCCGTCACAGGGGGCCGTCATCATCGCGGGTGAGACGGGCTCGGGGAAGACGACCACGACGGCGGCGCTCAAGCGCAACATCCTCGCCGGCAACACCCATCTGACGGGCAACCTCATCACCTATGAGGCCCCGATCGAATTCCTTTTCACCGATGTGCCATCGGCGTGCTGCACGATCGCGCAGCACGAGGTGCCCCTGCATGTCCCGAGCTTTGCGGATGGCGTCCGCAACGCGATGCGGCGCAACCCGAGCCTGATCGAAATCCAGGAGCTCCGCGACGCCGAGACGATCACGGCCGCCGCGGAGGCCGCGAACACCGGGCACACCGTCTACGCCACGACGCATGCTTCGAGCGTTGCCCACGTGTTTCGGCGTCTGCCGCAGCGGTTCCCGGCGGACCAGCAGGTCCCGGGCTTCTACGACGTGGTGTCCTCGACCCATCTCCTGGTGTCCCAGGTGCTCGTCCCGCGCATCGGCGGGGGCCGGATCTGCCTGCGCGAATGGCAGCTCATCACCGAGGACGTGCGGCTTGAGGTGGAGCGCGCCGGACCCAGCGGTGCATTCGAGCGGATGCGCGAGATCATCGGACGGGGGGAGGGGGGCGCCCCATGTCGGCCACCGTCGCCCGCAAGCTCGAGGAAGGAGATATCTCGGCGCAGACCGCGATCCGCGCGCTCTACCGCTATGGCTACCGCAGGGAAGCGGAGCGCCTGGCGGCGCCCCACTCCCGTGTGGTCTCAGTTCCGGCAGGGGGGCCAGACCATGCCGTTCTCACGACGTGACTTTGTGAGAACGGCACTGGTAGGCCCCCTCCTGGCCTCCCTGCCGGGCCTCGCCTTCGCGGAAGGGCAGGGCGTTTCCGCCGACATGCGCCGGGCGCTTGAGGCGCGGCGGGGCTGGCCCACCGCGCTCTGGCTCCGCCGGTTGTCCGGCGAAGAGGTCTTCGCCGACTTCCGCCTTCCGGGCGGCGACTGGCTGCCGGCGGGCCTGGTCACGCTGTCCTGGGCCATGCGCGATTATCGCAGCGACACCGCAGTGGAGATCAGCCCGGAGCTGATCGAGCTCCTGTCCCGCCTGCAGGCGGGCTTGTCGGAGATCCACGGCTCGGCCGTGCCGCTGGTGCTGCAGAGTGGGTACCGCACGCTCGAAAGCAACGCGAACACCGAAGGTGCCGCCCGCAACTCCATGCACCTCATGGGGCAAGCCGCCGATATCAAGGTGCCCGGCTTCGCCCCCAACGCAGTGGCGGCCGCTGCAGCCGTGGTCGCGGCCGGCGGGATCGGAATCTACCCGACCTTCACGCATGTGGATGTGGCCCGCCCGCGCTTCTGGCGCGGCGAGGCCCGGAAGGGGGCATGATGCTCGTCTCTCCCGAAGTGCTGGGGGTGTTGCGCACGGCGGTTGCCGATGGGCACGCCCTGCGCATCCCCGGAGTGGTGGCGCGCGATCTCTACCTCAAGACCGACCGCGTTCTGCGCGAGGCGGGCGCCCGATGGGGTGGGATGAAATCCGGCCATGTCTTCCCGGGCGATGCCGGCGCCGTTCTGGACGAGATCCTGGCCACCGGCCGGGTGTTCAGCGAGCGCAAGGCGCTGGGGCAGTTCTACACCCCGCCCGACCTCGCCGCGCATCTGGTGGAGCGTGCGGCAATCACCGCCGGCGAGCGCATGCTCGAGCCCAGCGCCGGCCGCGGTGCCCTGGCCACGCCCGCCGCTGGCGCCGGCGCCCTGGTCGATTGCATCGAGATCGACCCGGCCAACGTCGCGGCCCTCACAGAGGCGGAGATGTTCGCCAGCGTCCGGCAAGCTGACTTCCTCGCCTGCGACGTGCGCTCTGAGCTCGCCTACGGCGCTGCAGCGCCGGGCGGGTTCCCAGGCTACGACCTGGTGGTGATGAACCCCCCGTTCGCCGGCGGCGCGGATATCGATCATGTCACGCGCGCCCTTGGGCTCCTGAGGCCGGGCGGACGGCTCCTCGCCGTCATGAGCGCGTCGGTCCTGTTCCGCGAGGCCAAGCGGTGGCAGGCGCTCGATGCCTTCCGCGAGCTGGTGGCGCACCACGGCGGCACCCTGAGCGAGCTGCCGGAGCGCTCCTTCCGATCGGTGGGAACCGGCGTCGCCACCATCCTGTGCGAGATCTCGGAGCGCCGCCATGCTTGATCCGAACGCGGACTGGTCCTTGTGGACCGACTGGCGCTGGACCGCCGTGCCCATCTCGACGATCGCCGGGCTGCACGGCTCGCTGCTGCTCGTCGGTCCGCTCGGCTTTCTCGGGGCCATCATCGCGGGGAAGACGCTGATCGGCCTGGTGCTGATCGCGCTCTATGCCGCCTACCTCTTCTACTGCGCCCGCAAGCGGCGCGGTCCCTACCAGCAGCTCGTTGCGCTCTACATCGTTCACGTCGCCGGCTGCCAGTGGAGAGCACGATGACGCTGCACGTCACCCCCGGCATGGTGCGCACGCTGCACGACCTCGCGATCGAGGCCGCGGCGACGCGGCACCTGGCGCAGAGCCCTTCGGAATTCGGCCAGCGGCAGCGGGAGGCGCTGCTGCGGCTGGTGAAGCCCCAGAATTCAGCTCCCGGCCGGGTGGAGAGCCTGCGCAAGGTCCTGGCCTCCAACGAGGCCGCGACAACCGAGGGCATCACAGCCCTCTGGGTCGAACCGCGCTTCGTCTCGCCGCTGATCGCCGCGTCAGCCGCAGCCATGGTGGGCCGCGTTTTCGGCGGGTCGGCCGTAGCGCTGCGCCCCGTGATCGGCGCAGAGCCCAACTCAGTCTACGGCGTCCAGCTCTCCGGGTTCGAGCTGGAACCGGGCCAAAGCATCGATCCCGAAGGGGCGTGCCGCTTCATTCAGGCCACCGTGCGGGTGACGTTCCGAGCGCTGGCGGATGCCGATTTCGTTTATGACGCAATGAGCGACGTTGAGCCGTTGTTAATCGCCTCCGCGGATGGTGGCCCATGACGGCAAAACACAACTTATTGACACTCATCATGTCTCGGCGGCATCTTGGTCCCCGGCCAACCGATCGAGAAGGACTACCCATATGGCCTCCGTCCTGATCCCGAACCTCCGGGAACACGGCGTCGCCGCGACTTTCCTCGCGGGGCGCTATTCGCATTTGCCCGCGCCCGCGCTGTGCGTGTTCGTGCCGGAGGCCTCGGCTTTCCGAGAGGAAGCCGTGTCAGAGGTGGCGGAGAAGCTGGGGATCGCCCAGCTGCGCCGGCTGGGGGTTGATACGCGGAAGGCCAAGGGCACGCTGCTGCTGTACGCGCCCCACGACAAGTTCAACACCCGCACCTTCTGGAAGGCGGTCGGCCTCGATCCCAAGAGCCTGCAGAAGGTCACGGTGTCGGAAAAGGCGCTGATCGAGCAGCGGCTCGCATTCTCGCGCACGCTCGGCATGCACAAGGCCTTTTTCGACCCCACGCCAATCGGCTTGTCGCGTTATGGGGCGCGGGTCGTGGAGACCACCTTGGGCCGGATCGCCCTGCACCTGAAGACCAACAAGGTCTACCGCGAGTGGGAGATCTCGCCGGAGGGACGCCGGCAGGGTGACATTCGCGACTTCTTTTTCCGGGCGACGACGCCCGATGAGCTGTCGGGGTGCGCCCGGGGCGCGGCCCGCATGATGTACGAGGAGAACGTTCGGTTCTACCGCGCATCATTCGCAAAGCTTTACGAGCACACGGTGGCGGCCGAGCTGCGCGAGACCCCCGGCCTGACGTTCAACGACTGGCATGAGCACGTGGAGGCGCAATGCGCATACTACCTGCAGCGGTCGCTGGAACAGGGCAACAATCCGCGCCTCGTGGCCAGCGGGCTTAACGCCCGTCTCCCCATCCGCGAGGGGCGGGGGCTGGAGACGCTGCGCTTCGACCAGTATTCCACGCCCCTGACGGTGGCGTCCGCCGCAGCCTCCATTCTCTCCCCCATGCCCGGGGAGACCGCGCTAGAGCCAATGGTGGGCAATGGCGTCCTGGCGAGTGCCCTCGCGGCGCATGGGGCGAAGATCACCGGCGTGGAGATCGATCCCGGCCGCGCGGCTCGCGCCCGCACCGCGCTGGGGAACGGCGCCGAGGTGATTGGCGCCTCATTCGAGGAGTTCGCCGCCGGCGTGGGCAAGGGTCAGCAGTTCGACATGCTGATTATGAACCCGCCCTTTGGCACGGACTACAAGCAGCGCATGGCGACGGACCTGCACGGCCGCAAGGTGCGCCTGTCCCGGCCCGATCATCACTACGCCTTCGAGGCCTTGCAGCACCTCAAGGCAGACGGCCGGGCCTTCATCGTCATCGCCGGCGACTTCGTGAACGAGGGCAAGCTGGAAGGCTCCCGCCGCGAGTTCGATACCTGGCTGCGGTCGGTCTATGACATCGCCGGAGCAGCGGTCCTCGACGGCAATCTCTACCGGAAGATGGGCACAACCTTCCCGGTCCAGCTCTATGCCGTGGGACCGCAACGGGCGGTGCCGCTGTCGGCCGAAGAAGCCGTGGAGGCTTCCCCGGCCGAGATCCCCGTCCTGCGCACGACGGATGAGCTCGACGCATGGGCTGACATTGCCGGCGCCAATATGCGCTCCCTCGTGGGGGCGCGGCGCCCCGACTACACCCCCGGCGCGCAGGCGAGCAGCGATCCGCGCCGGCTCATGGGGATCGATGGAGGCTCTTCCGGCCCGAATTGGGCGGATGCCCTGGAACCGGCCGATGCGGCGGAGGCATTCGGTGCCTTCGTCGCCTCGCGAGTGGTCGCCCTGGCGGATGGCTCGCGGGCCCGTCTGGACGAGACGCGCCGCGGCTGGGCCGTGCTCAGGCGCGACGACACCGGCTCTGTGGCGCGCCATGCCAGTCCGGGGCCGTCGAACACGGGATGGACGCGCGACCAGGCGCTGCAGGCCGCGCTCCAGATGTGGAGCGCCGAGCGAGACAAGGCCGCCACATCGGCCGCGGCACGCGCGGCGGCAGCGGCCACAGGGGCCTCTCCGGTCGCCCCACCGGTGGCGCCTCCCGTGGCGCACCCTGCGGCCCAGCCTGCCGGCGGTCTGAACGAGGTTCCCCAGCCCGCGTCCGAAGCCGGGAATACGCCGGCCGGTGGCGATGAGGAGGCGGAAGACGAAGAGGCTGGCCAGAGCGCCGCCCCGCCCCGCCGGTCTGGCGCGCCGCGAGCGCCGGCGGTTCGCGGTCCCCGCCCAGGGCGGGCGGCGCCGGCAGCTTCGCAAGAGAAGCCCGCGGAGAAGCCCGTCCCCGCCGAACCGGAAGCGCCGGTTCCCTTGGCTGGCTTTACGTCGGTCGTGGCGGCCGGAGATGGCACGGTTGGGACCATGCCCGCCCCACTTCCCGTGGCGGAGTTCGTCATCGACGACGATCCCTTCCTTTTGCCCTACGAGCCGATGAGCAAGCTCGGGGAGGCCTCCACCCGCATTCAGCGGTCGCTCTCGAGCCCGATCATGGCGGCGTTGGCCGACGTGCGCCGCCGCTTCGGCGACATCGATGAGATGGTCTCCCATCGCCTCGGCATGACGTTGCCGCAGATGGAGCAGCGGTTCAGCCCGGAGCAGATCGATGCGTTCGCCCTGTCGTTCGCCGCATCCGAGCGTGGCGCCGGTTTCCTGAATTCCGACAACATGGGTGTCGGCAAGGGCCGGTTCCTGGCGGGCCATGCCGCCATGGGCCTGATCCAGGAGCGTCCGGTGGTGTTCTTCACCGAGCGCCCGGATCTGTTCCAGGATCTGATCGGCCGCGACCTCTGCGACGTGACCGGCCTGAAGGCGGCGGAGCTGCCAAAGCACATCCGCCCCTTCATTTTCAACAATTGCAAGGAGTCGCGGGTGCTCGATTATGAGGGCCGCGACAAGAACGGCGCCCCCACGGTGCTGTTCCGCTATGACGCCGCGACGGCGCGCAAGGCGCAGGAAACGAAGACGATCCCGGCGACGTGCAACATGCTGCTCGGTACCTACAGCCAGCTGTCGCATCTCGGCGGCGTCTGGAAGGCCGAAGCCGTCATCCGGTGGATGGAGCAGTTCGACCGTCCCCCGATCCTCCTGATCGACGAGGCGCACCGCGCCGCCGGCGACGTGTCCAAGTGCGGTCATCGCATGGTGGAGATCGTGGAAGCGGCGTCGCGGCTTGGCGCGACCCCGATCTACTCGTCGGCAACGCCGCTCAAGTCGCTCAAGAACATCAAGCTCTACGCCCCGATCCTGCCGAACGTGGGCATGACCACGGACCAGCTGCTCGAACTGGTGGAGAGCTCGCCGCTCGCCATCCAGGAGGCCCTGGCCTACGAAATGGCGCGCGCCGGCACGATGGTCAGTCGCGAGATGGACCAGGCCGGCGTCGTGCGCGAGTTCGTCAACCTCGTCGATCTCAATCCGGAGAAATACGAGCACCTGCGCGAGAAGATGGACATCGTCAGCGAATTCCTCGGCGAGATGATGGAAAAGAGCGGCGAGGTGAAGAGCAAGGCGTCCGCCCTCGAGAAGCTGCTCAAGAGCGAGGAGGAGCGGGCGAACGGTGGCCAGAAGCCCGAGACCTCGCAGGTCCAGGTGACATCCATGTCGCCGGCGACCCGCTTCCACACGATCTCGCAGTACATGATGTTCGCCTTCCAGGCGCAGTTCGCGGAAGAGCTGACGCTCGGTTCCATCGCCAGCGGCCAGAAGCCCATCCTGGTGGTGGAGAACGTCGGCGACAGCATGGTCGAGTATCTGCTCGCCGGCGATGAAGGCGACACGGACGAGGACGACGAGGCCCCCGAAAACGCAGCGCTCGATAAGGGCAAGGTCACTCGGCTCCCCGACCTCGGGGACCTGCTGGCCCGCACCGCCGGCAGCATGCTCTGGATCTCTTCGCGCAACGGCTTCGGCGAGGTGCAGAAGATCCGCGTCAGGGAGCTCGAGCCCTGGTTCGAGGATTTCCGGGAACGCGTGCGCGACGCGGGGCTGGGGGACCTCACCACAAGCGGTATCGACCTCATCCGAGAGCGGCTTGCCCGCTACGAGCTGTCCGTGGGCGAGCTCACGCGGCGGCGCTACGAGGTGAGCGCCACAGCGGACGGCGGGTACGAGGTTTCGCCCCGCGACAAGCCGCCCATGCAGGAGATCGTGCGCGCGTTCAACAACGGTGATGTGGACGTGCTGGTGATGAACCGCTCGGCATCGTCCGGCATCTCGATGCAGGCGAGCCCGCGCAACGGACCTGACCTGCGCCAGCGCAACATGATTAAGCTGCAGCTGCAGGGTGACATCACCCATGAGCGGCAGATCGACGGCCGCATCCATCGGACCGGCCAGGTCCAGCCCGGCCGCTATACGATCCCGATGCCGGGTTTCGCCGCATCCGACCGGCTGGCGGCGATGTACAATCGCAAGAACCGGTCCCTCAGCTCGGCGTCGCGGGCCACCCGCGAGAACGCCACCAACATCGACAACGCCCCGGACCTGCTCAACGCCATCGGCGACAAGGTGGTTCACGCGTTTCTATCCAACGCTCCGGCGCTCGCCGAGCGGTTCGGCATCGATATTCGTGAGACGGAACCCGAGGGCATCGCCCGCAAGTTCATGGGGCGGCTCATCATCCTGCCGTCTGCCCAGCAGACGCAGATCCTCGCGGAGGTGGAAAGCTCCTTCCGTCTGCTCGTCGCCGATCTCGAGGCCAACGGCGAGAACCCCCTTCGCCTGTCCCGTTACGAGTGGGGCGCGCGGGTGAAGGAAAACCGGATGCTCATCGCCGGCGATATGTCGGCCGAGCAGACGTTCCGCAAGCCTCTCACGCTCAATGAAATCTCCTACACGGAGAAGGTGCGCCCGGTCCGCTGGGACCGCGTCGAGGAAGCCGTGGCTGCGACGCGGGAGAGGTGGACCGACGACGGCCATTACATCGGCCTCGCCGAGCGGTTTTCCGAGCTGGACGATCTCGTCCAGAACGGCGTGGATTTCCGTGCCGGCCTTTTCGACAGGGTGCTCAACCGCGACGCGGGCATGGGCTCCCTGGGCCTCGAGATCATCCCGAGTGCCGTGGCGCACGACGTGCTGCGACGCCGTGAAAGCACCCCCCGCCCCAACAACATGGAGAAGGGGATCTTCGACGCGGTCGATCGGGCGCATTTCCTCGCCCGCATCGTCCCCAACCTCGAGCCCGGCTCGCTGGTCGGGCTCAATCCGGACGTGTTGTCTGCGGTCCGGGACACCGCGTTCTATTCGAGCTGGGGGAGACCCACGAGGCGGATGCGGCGCTCGTTCCCGCCGTCATCCGGACCGTGCGGTTCGCGGAGGAAAACCCGCTCGCCCTTGGGCAGTGGGAAGTCGATTTCGCCGTACCTGGAGAGCAATCGACCCTGACGATCTCCCTTGCCGCCATATTCGGCGGCGAGCGGTTCGCCGCCGAAGAGGCCGCCAAGCGGGCAAAGCAGGCGGCCGAGGATGGGGAGCCGGTGGAGAACAAGCTTCCGCCGCGGGCGATCCAGAATGGCCTCGAGGTGCTGGCCGCGTTGCGCGAAGGCATGGACGAGGAGCATGGCCGCCAGCTCGGCAACCTCATGGACATGGTCCTCAAGGACCCGACGAAGCTGCACGAGATCACGCGGTCCACGGCAAAGACCTTCTTCGATCGGACCCTGCCCGGCGAAGTCACCCGCAAGCGCTACACGCTCGAGGGCAATATTTTCGCGGCCGTCTCCATGTCGGTGCAGCAGCGCCTCGGCGAGAAGATCATCTACACCGCGGAGGATGGCGAGCTGCGCCACGCCGTGCTCCTGAAAAACAACAAGCTGCCTAAGCTGATGAAGCAGCTGGATCAGGCCATTTCAGAGCGCACGGTGGCGGCCCCGAACGATCGGGTCGTGCTCCGTGGCGTCATGGACCTGTTCAATGCGACGGTGGACTACGCCGAGGCCATGGCGAACGCCGGCCGGCAGGGCGAGCAGGCGGCGAAGCAGGAAGAGCGTTACGGGGCCGCCTATTCGCAGACGTTCCGCGCGGCTCAGGCGCGCTACGCCGCGAGCGCGGCGGAGCCGCGCCGGGAGATGATCCAGGCTCTGGGCCGGATCGCCTTCTATGAGGAGCCCGACCGCGAACGCTCCCGCTTGACCGCCGCCCTCCAGAGGCTAGCCGCCGGCCCAGCATTCGAGACGTGGGCGAAGCGGCTGGCGGAGGGCATCACGCGCGCCGCCAAGGTGCCGGCAGCCATCTCGGTCGGACCAAACCCCTTCGATGGCCCCGGCGAACCCGTGGTCCGGCTCACGGAAGCCTCCCACGGCGGCATTGAGGTCGGCGGGTTTGACCAGAAGCGCCTGTCGCGCCTCTCCAAGGGCGTCGCAGCCGACCGCCAGGGGGCGGTTCTCCTGCCCTCCAACACGGGGGACATTTTGGTGTTGACCCACGGCAAGGGCGATCTGCCCGTCTCCGGCACTGACATCAACTGGCGGGTCAAGTTGGGCACCATGAAGGTTCCGGCCGGCGTGATCGCCGGTCATCTTGACGATGATGCCAGCTGGGAACAGCTCGTCGCGCACGCCGAAAAGCACGAGAAAGGCTTCACCCTCCACGGGCCCATGCGCGCCCTGTTCGAGGAGGCCCAGGCGGTCGCCTCGGAAGTGAAGAAGGACGTGGCCCTCCAGCTGGAGAACGGCATCTCCGATTCGCCTGCACCCAATACCCATAGCCCAGCCATGGCGGGGGTGTAGAAATGGCGAATTATTCAGCAAATTCCGATACTTGTGGCGTGGCATTTGCCGCCCGCCGCGAATCTGCTCATGCTGCCCAATCATTCCGCGTGCGGAGCGCTGATTCGCGCGCTCTGCAGGGGCGGATTGCCCTCGGGCGGACCAGCCATTTTTCATACCGGAGATGCGATGAGCGACGGGTGATCTAAAACGAGGAAAGGCCCGGGGTTGCCGCCCCGAGCCTTTCAATCCAGAAGCGCCGACCCACCACGGCTAGCGATCTGAGAACTAATGCTCTCAGATAATACCCGGCTTTTGCCTGCTTGCAAGTGGGTTTCGGCGCCCGATCTGGGCGTCTAGGACAGCCTTCCCCTCCTTGCGTCTCCTCCACACCGGAGGAGCCAATGTCCCGTTTTTTGACCTACAGCGAGCGCGGCGAGCTGTTCGCGCGCATCGCTGCGTGGCCCGGCGTTACCGGCCTGGACCGGCTCACGCTGTTCCAGGTGGCCGGTGCTGCACGCCTCATGGAGGCGGCCCAGCGGATCATCGTGGATGTGACGGTGGACGAGCTCGGCCGCCTGCTCGGCCGCAGCCATTCCACGGTGCGAGCCTCGATCAGCGCTCTGCGCGCGGCGGGCCTCGTGGTGCGCGACGACGGCGCCCGCACAACGATCGACATCACCCCTTGTGCGCAGCTCGTCGGCTTTGAAGCGCGCCCGGCGTCGGTTCTGGGGGGCGAAATCGCGCTCGTAGAAGAGCCTGTCCCCGCCGATATTTCGGCATCCACCCGCCAGCTTTCCGGAGGGTCAGACGCCTCTAGTAAGAGTCCTAATTATATAAATAATTTGAAATACTTAGACTCTAAGGGCTCCGACGACGAAATTTCGGATGCCGCGATCGGCGATCTGATCGCGGAGATCTCCCGTCCCGACGTGCAGGCGTTCCTGCCGCGGGCCGCGGAAATCCGAGCCCTGCTGCTGGGCCTCGACCCGTCCGCAGAATGGACCATGGGCGATCTTGAGGTTGCCATGCTGCGGGCTTTCCCCGCCAGCGAGAGCGGTCCCGGCATATCCCGTGCGCTTGTGCGGCACGGCATCGAACGGTTCGGCCGCGCCCTGCTGGCCCATGCCATCTATGCGCTGCTGCAGGGCAACCAGCCGAAGGGGCTGCTGATCTCCATGATCCGCAGCACGCGGGCCCAGCCGCACTATTCGGTGTTCTGCATTCGCAAGGCCCTCAAAGCCGCGATGAGCAAGATCGAGGGCGAGGAGGCCAAGCAGCAGCTCGATCTTGACGCGCAGGCCCGCGATCGCGCGGCCGAGCTCGTGCGCCGCTTCGTGGACGTTGTCAGCTCTGCCCCCGATCTAGACGACCTCCAGCGCGCGGCTATCTCGGATGGCCCGTCAGGGCACGCCGAGCTGCGCTACGACGGGTCGCGGGAGCGGCTGGTCCTCGCGTTTCCCCGTCGAAACGATCTCTCAGTATGGAAATCCATCGCAGATCGTGGTTTATCATCACTCATCGAGACTGATCTCCCTGACGTGGTGATTTGCGGCGGCGCGCTCGCAGGCCGGCGTCAGATCAGGGTCGGTGGTGTGAGGAGCGCGTGAGCGATGGATGGCAGCACCGGCTACGGACCGCAGGACGAGGACACATCGGGCGTTGGCGCGCGGGAGGTCGAGACCTCCGCGGTTTACGACCATCTCGTCATGCCGCTCCGGCGCGTGGTGCGGGCCGGAGCCGAGAGTGATGAGGCCGCCGCGCGGCGCGCCCTCGACATTGTCGGCCTGTTCGATCCGCGCGTGCTCGCCGCAACGGGCGATGTCCTGAAGGCGGTTCGTGACGGTCAGACGGAGGCCCTGCTGTGAAGATCATCTCCGGTATTGCCAGCCTTGTGCTCATGGTCGCGGTGCTGTTTGCGCCGGCGGCGAGGGCCGATACCACCAGCGACGAGAACTGCCTCGTGACACAGGCCGCGGATGCGGCAGTGCAGCGGCAGGTCCAGATGATCGACGCGGCGAAGGTCAACCCCGGGGATTTCTTCTCGGGCGCCAACAGCTGCATCTCGAGCAACCTTCTGCAGTCCTTCGACCTCTCGCGGTTCATTCCGGACACGGCGGGTCTTCTGACCGGCGGCGTGGACAGCATCATCTCGAGCGTGCTCAACGCGGCGAAACAGCAGGTCTGCCAGGTGCTCAACCAGCAGCTGAACAGCCTGATATCGCAGCTCAACTCGTCTTCGACCTGCTTTTCGAGCAACCTTTCCGCGTCGCTGAGGTCCATCCTCGGCAACGGCGGGACGATCAAGGTCTCAAGCACGTGCGGCGCGGGCCAGTATAACCTCACCAGCTCGAGCACCACGAACTACGGCAGCATCTTCGGTTCCTCGTCCACCAGCTCGACCACCACCACAGCGTCTTCCACGACCACGACCTCGCCTACCACCACATCATCCTCGTCCACAGACACGACCACGACCACGTCTTCGGGCTCGGCCGCCACCACGGTGCAGGAGATCTTGTCCGACTTCGGCGCTCTCCTGTTCGGCAAGTAGGGGAGGGGCCATGTTCGATAACACGCAGGCCTCGGGCGAAGGCTGGGTGATCGCGGAATGCCCGGGGTCGGAAGACGGTCATTGGCAGATGCAGCGCCTCGACGGGCCCTTCGAGACGGATGGCGACGCCTGGCTGCATGTGGTGCAGCAGGCGGAGGACGGAAGCGACTACCACGCAGAGGCCCTGGCCTTCCTCCGGCGCAACAATCCGCGCGAACACGCCGCCATTCGCCGGTTCGTCTCCGGCGGCCGGTCCCCTGCGATCAGTGATGGTGACAGCCCTTCATTGTGAGGTGAACGCATGCGCTTCCAGTCTCGGTTCTGTTTTGCGGCGTTCATCGTGCTCCTGCAGGCCGCTCCGGCCTCGGCGCAGGCTGGCCTCACCGCCTGGCAGCTCTCCACCGAGCTGCTGGTTTCAGCGGTCAAGGTCTCGACGAAACAGGTGGACGCCACGCCGGACACCAACCGGACGATGGAGAGCCAGAGCCGGCAGGCCCTTGCCGCCGTCCTGGGGCAGCATGGCGTGAACGCCCGCGCCGTCCAGGCCAAGACTGCCTATGGCGCGAGCACGGCCCAGGGCTACGGGGTCTGCGCCTCCAAGTTCGGCATGCAGTCCAACGCCATTGCCGAGAAGTCCAGCGCCAAGGTCGCCCAGGCCGTCGCGGCCGCCGATCAGACGTGGCTCACCTCGGGCGGTGATGCGTCGGCCCGGGCGGTCAGCCTCCTCGAGGCGCGCCGGACATTCTATTGCACGAAGGAAGAGCGCCAGACGCTCGGTTGGTGCTCCGGCTCGGCCGCGGCCAGCGGAATGCCGGCGGGCGACACCGATGCGGCCCCTTTCATGCTCCGCCGCGACCTCGGGCCGGAGGAGGCGATGACGGCCGGAGATTACATCGACACCGTTGCGCCATTGCCGACCGTCAAGGCGCAGGCGCGCAACGGCGCGGAGGCCGGAGATCGGCTCCAGGCCCGGCGCCAGGCCGCGTTCATGACGGCGGCGCGCGGGGCTTTCTATTCGGTGGTGGCGGGCGCCGTGGGCGGAGATGAGGAGTAGCTATGCGCGCAGCGGCAATAGGCGGTGTCATCGGGGGCTTCGCATTGCTCGTGCTGGGCACGATGCCGGCGGCGGCGCAGACGTGCGCCGGGGTCGAATGGCGCGTCAACGCCCAGACGATCGCGCTGCAGGGTGTCGTCAGCGGTCAGATCGAGTCGGCGCAGGCCGCGATGCTCGCGCTCGATCAGAGCAACCGGGCGCGGCTGCTGTCCGCGTTGAAGGTCATGACGAAGCAGGAATCGGCATCGACCGATCAGACCGTGCTCATGGAGCAGAAGGCCGGCGAGGCGGCCGCAGGCGCCATCACCACCTCCGCCCGGAACCAGGAGATCGCTGCCGCCCAGAACCGCTATAAGGCAACGGGCTACGGCGCCTGCGCGGTCGGCACCAAGGCATCGTCATTTTATGCGGCGGTGAAGGCAGCGCCGCAGGCTCGCGCGCAGATCCTGCAGACCGTCTCCTGGAAACCGGGCGCCTACGGGTCGCAGAGCGCCTGGGCGAGCGGCGTCGGCGCGTCGGGCCCGTTCGACGCCAACTCCCTGTTCGCGGGGGACACCACGAAGGCGGCGCAGTACATCAGTTTCGTCATGGGACCGCCGGATCTCGAGGAGAAGGCCGCCGGCGCCGGCAGCGATGCGCGCAAGGTGGACAAGGCGGGGCGCGACGCCCTGAAATCCACGGCCGCCTTCGTCATGGCCTCGATCGCCAGCGACTACGCCACGGGCGGGCCAGTCGAGAAGCTGCGGGCGATGAACGCCCACTGGTTGGCCTCCGATGGCGGCGAGGCGTGGTCGGCCAAGATGGCGGACCAACCGGAGCGGGGCGTCCTGCAGGACGCGATCCGCGTGGAGGCGGCCAACCTCGTGACGCTGGCCTTCAACCTCAAGTCGGGCGTCCGCCAGGAGGCCGTGACAGCGGCCTACCTGCTGGCGCGCATCAAGGCGGCGATGGGACCGGCGATCGTCGAGCCCGCCGTGGCACCGGCGGCGGGGGGTGCCCGATGAGCGCTTCTCTTCGCTCCTTCATCCTCTGCGGAGCTGCCGCGGCCGCGGTGCTGGTCTCGAGCGCCGTCGCGCAGGCCCAGACCTGCTTCGTCGTCGATCCGGTTTGGCGGCAGCAGCACATCGCGACGCAGGGCGCGCTCGTGGGCCTCGTGCAGGGCCTGCAGACGGCCGTCTCCGAAAGCCTCGCGCTCTCCAACGAGATGTACACCTCGGCCGTGAAGGTCTTCACCAAGCAGGTGGACACCAGCGGGCAGCGCGTGAACACGAACAAGGTCGGGGTCAACCAGGCGCTGGCCGCCACGCTGATGCAGGAGGATCGCAATCAGCGTGTCGTGAAGGCGCAGGAAGAGTACGGCATCGGCACGGGGCAGGGCGTCAACGCCTGCAAGACGATCAGCATGATGAACGGCGTCAACGCGGCGCTGCAGGTGAGGTCCGAGACCGCCCTGTCCTGGACGGCCGGCCTGGACGTGTCTCCCGGCTCGGCCAAGCCCTTGCCGGACGCGGTGAAGCTCCGCCTGAACAACGTCTCGCGCGCCGATGCGGCGGTGCTGTTCGACACCACGGCGGACGACAGCGCCAAGAGCATCGTCATGGCCCACATGGCGGGCCTGCCGCCGGCCAAGCCCGACAGTCGCCTGAAGAGCGTTGAGGGCGAAGTCATGATGCAGCAGGCCCGCCGGGTGGAGAGCCTGCGGTCGCCGGCGCTGGCCTCGCTGGCGGCGGTCGCCGCCGCATCCTCGAAGGGCTCCCACGGGGGCACCGACTTCAATTCGGGCAACTTCGGTGACGATCTTTCGATGCTCGAGGCGCTGGACAAGCTGATCGAGCAATACGGCGGCGGAACCGCCTATGACGCCTGGTCGGCCGGATTGGCCGGACAGGCGGAGCGTGGCCTGCTGATCGAGCTCACGCGCCTTCGGGCGATGAACATGAAGCTGCGGCAGGTCGATACCGAGCAGCGCGCCCGGCTGACGGCCGTGGTGGCAGGACTGCTCGCTCTCGAGACGGGAGGCCTGTGATGGTCCGTCGCCGCGGCCGGAACGCTTCGACCCCCTACAGCCGGTTCAATATCGGCCTCGCTGTCTTCACTGTCGCGGTGTCGGCGGTGGTGCTGCTGGCAGAGCTCATCAGGAGCACGGTCGCATGAGCGCCTTCGACGATGACGATATCCCGTTCGATGAACCGCCCGCGCGGGCGGGGCCACCCCCGGCGCCGCCGGTTCTCCAGAGCCAGTTCATCAGCGCCGACGATGCCGACGATGACCTCCCGCCATTCGACGACGATCCGGGGGACATGGGGGCCGAAGATGATTTCGGCGCTTGGCAGTCCGTCCGCAGCATGGGCGATATCGTCGAAACCCAGGACCGGGAGCGGAAGCAGCGCCTGGCGGCCGGCGCGGCGGCATTGTCCCGCCTGGTGGCCCCGGAGGCCTCGGAGAGCGCGTTCCAGCGGATCTTCTCCGATGTGGGCACCCGGTTCCTGACCACCTTCTTCCCGAAGCTCCTGGCCTCGCGCGTCGCCTTGGCGCGCAAGGCCGGCTTCATCGACGATCTCGACGAGTAGGAGCGGCCCGATGAACGCATTTTCGCGTGAGACGCAGCAAAACGGCGCGGCCCAGAACGCCGTGGGCCGCATTGCGCTGGCGCGCAACCTCCTCCGGGGCAAAAGCCTCGACGGACGGGACCTCAAGGCGGTTTCGGCCCATGACTTCCTGGAAGACCTGTTCGCCGTGCAGGCGTGCCCGCCGCTCGGCTCGTTTGCGTTCTGGACGAACGACGACGGCAGCGTCTGGCTGTTCGTCGAGAGGGAGCTGGAGAACCAGGAGGCGAGCTACATCGTCGCCGCCGGCGACATGGGCCCGCAGGGCGCGCAAGTGACCCTCAGCGCGCTGGCCGTCGTGACCGAGAAGGAAACCTCGGAGCCCGGGCGCCGGCGCAAGAAGGTTCGGACCCTCAGCTACCAGGACGGCGCGTTCTTCATCGACCAGATGGGAGCTCGCGCTGAGGCCATCACGGTCGATCGGCGTGTGGCCGAGCCAGAATTCATGAGCCACCTCCGGCCGGCGCGCTGGAAAGAAGCGCCGCGCTTCAACGCGACGAAGGAGCCGGCGCCCGTCGAAGGGCTGGTGCCTGTGGATGAGGATGAGGACGGCGACGCCGGCGTCGGCGGCGAGATGATCGAGGCCTCGGACGACGATCCGCCGGGCGAGGCCGATGAAGAGTATGCGGACTGAGGGGGGCACGATCATGCAGCGCTGGTTCGATTTTCACCCGGAAGCCCGCCTCGACCTCGTCTACCGTGCCGATGGGGTGCCCCTTACCCGGCTCCGCCTTCGCGAGCCCGCCTCGGAGGAGGCGCAGGCGCGGGCGCTGCTCGCCGGCTGGGTCGCCTATGACAATGGATGCGACTTCGACCATTACGGCGACATCAAGCGCACAAGCGATTATGCTGAGCTTCTGGCGCCGTTCTTCCCGCCGGAGCGCATTCGGATGGCTTTGACTTCCGATCCCGTGCCCTCGAACCTGGACCTGCACACGCAGGATCTGGCGAGCAGCTACCGTGCTGCCCGGCATCACCTCGAGGCAGCCGTGCAGGCTTTGAGCGCGGCCGGTGACACCGCCGCGGCCGCGGCGGTCCGTGAGCTGTTCAGCGGCCTGCGCATCCCCGGCCAGGAACCTGTGCCCTTGTCGCCGGTCGCTCTGCGGACGCCGCGCGCCGCGCTGGACGAGTACCGTGCCGGCGCGCGCGAGGAGGTTGGTGACGGGACCTCCCATTGGGAGGGCCGTGAATCGAACCGTATGGCGTCCGCCGATGTAGGGTGGTCCGTGGCGGAATTGTACGAGACGAGCGCGAGCGAGCTGGTGCAGTGGCTGGACGAGGTTTTCAGCCGGTCCGGCTTCGCCAAGACGGCCGATAGCCAGGAGCTTCAGGAGCTCAAGTCGGGTTGGGTTGAGGCAGATCAGATCTATGCGGAGGCCGTTTCGACGCTGATCGGTGGCGTCGATGAGGATGCGGTTCTGAACGGCCGGGATATCGCTCTCGCCGCGCGGGAGCTGGATCGGCTCGTGCGTCAACTGGCGATTGCGCGCCGGGATCTGATCGAAGGGCTCGATGAGCTTGTCGTCCGCATGGAAGAGTGGCTGCCCGCCACGGCCCTTCCCGGCGGTGCGGGGATGCAGGACAAGATCCGCGCCCGCGACGAGGAACTGCGCAAGCTGAGCGTCCCGCGCGATAACGGCCTCACCAGGTGGAACCTCATCCAGTCCGGCGAAGCGCTGCTGATGCTGGCGACGAAGCTCGAGCGCCAGCTCAACCAGGCCGGCGGCGTGCTCCAGCTCGGGCAGAAGGCCGAGCAAGACGCCGTGGATTGCATTGCGGACGCGGCCTACGAGCTCGATCGCGCCGGCACGGCCGCGCCGCTGACCGATGAGAAGTGGCAGCCGCAGGTGGCCAAGTTGGACCAGCTGTTGGAGCGGGGCCTGTTCCGCTCCGCCCTCGGCAAGGAGGCCGGCGACGCCTTGACCGTGGACGCCGCGCTCTTCGTCGTCGGGCAGCTGCTCGACACGGCCGATCAGCTCGGTGTTGCGACAACCTGGGAATTCCTGGCCCGCCGCTCGACGGAAGTGGCGTCGCGGCTGGCCGCGCGGGTGCCGGGTCTCGAGGAGACCTCGACAACCATCGGCCACCATGAGCTGCAGAGCTTCGTCCACGTGTTCGACGGAGTCGTGGAACTGCTCGCCTTGCCGCCCGGTCCGGCGACCGAGGGAGCAAAGAAGGCGAACGAGGTCGCCCTGGAGATCGAGGAGCTGACCGGCGGCATGGGCAGCCTGTCCGGCGCCGAGGCGCGGCGCCTCGCGGAACTCATGGGTGCAGCGGCGGAGTGCATCACCTCGGGCGACTTCATGATGCGGGAGCTTCGCAGCAGCGAGCAGGTCGCCAAGGTTGCACCTCTCGACGACGTGCTGCCGCCCTACCGCGCGCCCGTCGGCGAGCTCGATGCCGACGCCTTCGGCGCCCATCTGCTCGCCGTGTACGGGCAACGGGGGCACCAGGTGGAGGTTCTGGCCCTGCGGTTCGACTACGAGCCGCAGCTGCTCGACGGGCTGACCTGGCGCGAGGTGGCGGCGGCCATCGCGTATCTCGCTCGCGAGGAGGAGATTACGGCGCTGGGGCGAACCGATAGCGGTTCGCTGAACTGGTCGCCCGAAAAGGCAGCCGCGGAAATGAAGCGCTTCTCCGAGGGCGCGCCGCGTCTTGCTTCCCTCCGGGAGGAGCATGACCAGGACGCGGCGGGCAGCGCCGCGGTGATAAAGATCCAGGATGCGTCGCGGGCTGCCCGGCAAGCGAAAGCTACCGTCATCACCGTCGAGACGGCCCCTGAAACCGCTCCGGACCCATCTTCGGTGGCTCGCCAAGTCGCTGGCGTGCCCGACTGGAAGAGGGATGACATTCTCCGGAAGGTGGAAGCCGCTCGCCAGGCCATGGGGTTCACCAAGGGGCCGGGCTCGGGGCCCGAGGTCACGCCCTTCGAGGGAGGCGCAATTCCGCTGTGGCGGCGGCTCCTGGCGCATCACGACGCGGCCGACGCCACCCTGGCGATCTGCTTTGGCCTCGATGCCTTGCGACGGGGCAGCAAGGTGTTTTCGGCGCATGAGGGACGTTTGATCGACGCTGCTGACGGGCGGGAGGAGCTGGATTTCTTCGTGGACCAGGCCTCGCCGGCCCTGCAGAACTTGATCGGGTCCGCTCAACTGTTGGTTGACGCGCTCCACGAGATCGTTCCGGCCGATCGAATCTGGCTCCGGGCGATCGACCAAATCGCTGTGGGTCTCCCCTTCACCGCCATGGACGGTATCATCCCGCTTCCTGGCAATGTGTCCCACGAGGTTTTGCAGTTCGTGGGCCTAACTGATCCCGTCCCTGGCCGGGTCGCGCCTTTGCGGGTGGTGGATGCCACCATTCCCAAGGATTTGGCGCTGCAGACCCGGCAGCGCGCCGCGGCCTGCCTGATGGCTATGCAGGAACATCTCGGCTTTGCCGGCGAAGGCGGACTTGCCGAGATGTTTGCCGGGCAGGCCGTCCAGGTGCTCGTGGCGCGAGAGGTGGACCTAAATCAGGGAACTCTCGGCAACATCCGGTACAAGCCGAGCGGACAGGCGGCGGTGGTGCGCTTTTCCCCCTACAAAGGTCAAACGGGAATTCACGAGCTCGCCCATGCGATAGACCACATGCGGCCTGCGACCCGTCAGGAGCGTTATGGCCTGATGGAAGAGCACGGCGTGATGGACAGCGCCCGGCGGGTGTTTGCGGAGACTGCCCCGCTGCTGCTTCCGGAAGAGCTGATCGCCACGCGAATGGAATATTATCTTAGCCCGAGTGAGGTGTTTGCTCGGACCATTGCGCTGTCGGTCACGGAGCGAGTTCGGGAAGCCGGACCGAATGCGACTGCAGGCGGGTACTTCGCCGAAGTCTCGGGGTTCCAGTATGAGCCCGATCGGCCGGCCCGCGATGCTTTCCTCGCGGCGCTCCGCGAGGACTTCGCACGCCACCGCGAGTTTGACGTGGGTGCAGCCGCGCCGGCGCCGGCATTGTAGGAGCGAAGATGCGTTCTGCCCTGGAATCGGTGGTGGCCTATGGAAGCGTGAGCTACGGCGTGCTCCCGCCGGCGCGCCTCCGGGCCGTGCTGCTGGGGGAGGTTCCATCCGCCGCCGAGCGCGTGCAGATCCACCAGGCTCTCACGGAGACGGCTCCCTACCGGCTCGCGACGCTGGCGCGGGAGCTCTGCATCTCGATTGCGGACCTGGAGCAGCGGGCGGCGCAATTGTTCGGTCAGTGACGGGACGGGTTATCAGGTCCGGGATAGAGCGCCGAGGACCTTGAAACTGCCAAGGGCGGCCCGCATTACGGGCCGCCCTTTTTCGTGTCGCCGGCATGGCCATCGCCGCCTTGGCGGACTGTACCGGGATCGGGGAGCGGCTTCCCGGCTCCGCTCGTTGGCCGCGGCACTCTCCGGCGCCGCGGTTGTCTGGTCGAAGCGCCGGCCGAGCCGGAGCGTCTTGGCTAGGGCGCCGGCGGAACCGGAATGCCGGTGGTCGTCGTGATGACGACGGCCACGCCGGCCGCCGCCGCCTTGTCGAGCGGCTTGCCCAGCTCCTCGTGCTTCTTGTCGAGCTCGCGAGCGGCCTTTTCGCCAATGATCGGCTTCAGAAGATCGGCGATCAGCCCCCCCGCATGGACGGAGGGGGCCGTGGTGCCGCTGATGATGAGGGCCGTGGCGCCGACCGCCACAGCGCGCTTCACGAAGTTGCCCATTTTAGATCCTTTTCTGATTGCGAAGTGTCTCGCCGTCCCGCTCGAAGGCGCGATGGCGAGGCCAGGAAAGCAGCTCGGTCAAGGCTATGGGAGCGCGCCCATTGAGTGCTACGAGCGGGCACAGGATCGCTCCTGGGGGCGCCGTGGCGGGCGCCCCGCCCCCCGAAAACGAGCTTCGCTGACCTGTCATGCGCTTTTGCGTGCTTAGGTGAGCCCTTATTTTAAGAGCCGAAACCAGAACTGGAGCGACGCCCCATGCTGACTGCAATGTTGCTGGAGATGCGCTTGGTATCCGGGCTCAGTCAGGCCCAGATCGATGAGGAGACGGGTCTCTTCGCGAATGGTCGTCGGCTGAGGAACCGGCCCGGACAGGCAGGGCGTGCGAAGCCCTTTACGCGAAACCTGATTTGTCAGGCCTACAAGCGATTGGTTCCGTCGCCCTTGAGCCCGCACCTTCGTGAGGCGCATGAGGAACTCGTCGAACTGAAGCGGAAGCCTGGTAGCGAAGCGCTCAGGCGCTTCCTCGAGATCAATGACGGTATTCTCGACGACGTGCTCAGGGAGAACCATCCGGAGGATGGTCTCAGACGGCTGGAATATTTTTACTTTCGCCTGCTGGTGAGCTTCTCCATGGCGATTCACGGGAACAGACAGGCGACTTGGTGCGGGGGACGGTTTTCGCACCACCTCATCGCCGCCCAGACCGCTGCGGAAAAGGGGATCGCTCTTGCCGACCGGCTTTTGCAGAGCGAGGTCCATGACGGCGAGGCGACGGGTCGAGTGAAGCGTCTGCGCGCCCTCCTCGTCATCAACCTGTTTCAGATCTATCTCGAGCAGTACAAGCGCGGCTACCCGAACGCCGCCGGCCAGGTTGTGACGTGCGATCAGCTGAAGGCGCAGTTCCTCGAGCAGGATGCCCTCGGGAAGCATTGGGCTCTGGTCGAAGAATTCCCCTACCTCTGGCAGGCCATCTACAATGGACTGGAGCAGGCCTCCTTCCTTGAGGTCGAGGAGCCCGCCTTGAGGTTCTACCGAAAGCTCGCCGAGCTCGATCCGGGCTTTCAGGATTTCGACTATACGCCGGGCGAGGTCGATGCGCTCTCGAAGGAGAAGCAGATGGCCTGGTTCTGCGAGAGGTTCCGTTCGACGCTGCACACCCCCAACCCCTGACCTGGAGTTGTCCCATGTCCATGCTGAAATACACTCTGTTCGCCGCCGCTATCCTCATGGGCTCTGCGGCCCCGGTCCTCGCCGGCATCGGCGGCACCAGCGTCTAAATCACCTGGTGCGTCCGCCTACGGTCTCAATCATGAGAGCGTAGGCGTCTGATCTTACTGCAGCGCGGTGGCGTCTCCTCGCCGCCGCGCTGTCGTTTCCAGCCCACCGGCACCGCCAGGATGTGACGCCGCCGGCGCGCGAGGCATCGAGGTCGAAACGCGTCGGCCGACCCGGCGCCAGATCAACCTGGATGCGCGCCCGTTCGTAGGCGGGATCGCCCGCGAGCGCGATGACGGCCTTGAGGCCCCGGCTCCTGAGAGCCGAAAGCATGTTCGGGATGGAACGCGGCTCCGCCAGGATTTCCGCAGGGACGGGGTCCCGCTTTGCGCGCTCGGAGCGATTCGGGTCGAAGTCGCGGGGGCGGGGCCGGCGGATGAGGGAGGGCGATGCCACATCGTCAAACCACAGGTCCCGCAGCGTGGGCGGCATGTTGGACGTGAGCGCGAAGCGGCCGGCCGCGAGCAGCCATGTGCGCTTGGCGGTGGCGAGGCAGATGGTGTCGGCCACGTCGTCGAACTGGTAGCGCAGCTCCTGCCGGCGCGCGTCGTCCGTTTCGCTTGCGATCGCCCGCGCAAGGAGCTCGAGGCGATAGGAGAAATCCTCGCGGGTCTCCGGAGCCCGGCCCGGGAATGGCGTGCCGCGCAGGCGGGCTTTCCGGTCCTGCAGGATCTCTGACCGCGTTGCGGTCCGCTCAACGGCCTGTTGGGGGGCGAATGGGCCGGCAACGGTTCCATAGACCGACCCGTCACGAACGTGCAGGAAGTGCATGCCCGCCTGCACGATGTGGCTGCCCAGAATCTCGGTTCCGTCCGCGAGGGCGAGACGGAGGAAATCCTGGGGATCGCAGTCGGCGAAGGTCAGCACTGCTGGCCCTCGCCCTCATCCACCCGGCTGACGAACGGTGTCAGCGCCAAAGGCAAGCGCTCCGCCATCGCGGCGGTGCATTCATCCGAATTGCGCTCGTAGGTCTCCATGAAGCCGAGCAAGGACAGCTCCGCTCGGGTGTCGGTGGTGATGGCGGTCAGCAGGACACCGCCGGTGTCGCTGGGCAGGAGCCGGAGGCGCTGGGCTGCCAGCGCCGCGTCGCGGCGGCGCTCATCGGCGGTGTCGCCAGGGTAGCGGCTCCGGTCGCCGTACAGAGCCAGGAAACCCTCGATCGCCGCCTGCGTCACGCGGATGGCGTACCCGTTCACAACTTCGGTCATGCCAGAACCTTTCCATCTTCGGCGGCGCGCGCGAGCTGATCCGGCGCGCCCAGAGCGGCCGCCAAGAGCGCCAGGGGCGCGTTAGCGGCGTCGTCTTCCACGATGCACAGTGGCGAGGCCCGGAAGCGGCCGAGCCGCATGCGGGTTTCAGAGGTGGGCAAGGTGCGGCTCCGTCTTGGTTGAGGCTACACTGCTGCGGGCCGTCTTGTTGGAAAGCAGCTCGGCGTAGCGCTGGTGGATGCTGTCGCGGTCCAGGATTGCGGACGTGATGCCTACGATCTGGCAGACCTCGCGCCGGACGCTGGCGAGGATGTCGGCTTCCTCGTCCGTCAGCATGCGCGTGGGCCATCCTTTGACGTAGAGCATGGCCTTCGTGATCCGTTTTTCCGCCGCGGCGCGGCGGCGTGCGCTTTCCTTCGCGGCAGCGACGCGCGCGAGGACCGCAGGCCCGAGCTGTTGGGCGGCCACGTCGCCGAGCCAGCGCGCGCCCTGGAAGGCGAATGTGCTGGTGATCTCGAGCTCCACCATGCGGATCAGGAGCTCGCGCGCCTCTGGCTGTGCCGCGGCCGCCCGCATGTCTGGCAGGCTGCTCATGATGCAAAAGCGGCAGGAGACGCGCGACATGCCGAAGTCGGTATAGGCGGGATGGGCCTGCAGGCCCGCGCCGGCGATGGCGGCGAAGACCTCTTGCTCGCTCCACTCGACGATCGGCCGCCAGTTCCAGACCCGGCCGTCAGCCTCGGGGCTGGCGACCGTTGCGCGGGACCGCGACGCGCTCTCGGCGCGGCGAATGCCGGTGACGTTGATGACGACCTGCCCGGGGAAGCGACGCTTGAGCTCGGGCAGGATGACCTTTGTTTTCAGCTCACTCGTGCAGAAGCGCAGCTGGGGTGTGGACCAGCACGGCACGAGCGTGACCGTGGAAAGGGAGGTGTAGCGCTCGACGCTCGAGGCCCAGCGGCTCTCCCAGCGCTCCATCAGGCCGCCAGCCTTGCGGCGCACCACCAGGAGCTCCACGCCAAGGTGGCGCGCCAGCTTCTCGCAGACGGGCAGTGAATCGTTCCATTCGACAACGCCGAGGTCCGCATGCACCAGGACGCGGGGACCGGCGTGGCCCAGCTGGTCAAGCTTGCGAAAGGTCGCCAGGGCGGCGGCCTGGCTGTCCTTGCCGCCCGAGACACCAATGGCAACAGGTGCGCCGGAGCGCACCAGGTGCTCGATCTCGGAAGTGATGAGTGCTTCGGGCATCAGGCTGCCGCGCGCCGGTAGGACGGCGCGATGCCCGCGGCCGGATAGACGGGAATGAAGTGGCCGGCGCCGGCGGAGGGGTCGGCCGACGCGAGGAGGACGGCTGTTTCAGCGAACCGCTTTGCCTCCTCCATCGAATAGCCGGTGCCGCGGTGGATGGGGCGCACGCCTTCGTGGGCGCGCTCGGTCACGTCGAAAAACCACGTCTTGGCTGGCACCGGAGCGTCCGTGGGCGGTGTCAGCGGCGCGACGTGGAGATGAAACGTCCGCTCATCAACGTCCATCACGCGGCTGGAGGTCTGCGTCCGCCGATTGGTGTGCCAGCGTCCGACAGTGCTGGAACGGTGGGTGATTGACGACATGCCGTTTGCTCCCGACCCCGATGTTTGATACTAAAGGTATTGATGATGGGCAGGGGCGCCGATGTCAATACTAAAAGTATCAATCAGGCAGGTGAAAGCGGCGCGGGCACTGCTCGATTGGTCGCAGGGCGACCTGGCGCAGGCGTCCGGGATTTCCGAGCCGACGATCAAGCGCCTCGAGGCGAGCGACGGCGACCTTGGGGGGCGCGCAGAGACGGCCGAGGCCATCCGGACGGCGCTCGAGGATGCCGGCATCATTTTCGTGCCGGAGAACGGCGAAGGCGCGGGCGTTCGGCTCAGGAAGAAAGCTGCCGTGTAGTGGGACGCCCATAGCGCGGCACGGTCGGCGCGCTTCGATCGCCGGTGTTTACGATTATATAAAAACTTGTATAATTTGACTATGGCCGCTCGCAGATCCCCGCCCAAGTCCAAACCTGAAGTCGCGGGGCCGCCGGCGTCTCCGATTTTGAAGCCGTTGGATTTCCTGGGAACCTCTCTCAAGGATCTCAAGGACTTTCCTGAGGAGGCGCGGCAGGAAGTTGGCTTCCAGCTGGATCAGGTTCAACGCGGGAAAGAGCCGGCCAGTTGGGGTCCGATGACGACCATCGGCCCCGGCGCTATGGAGATCAAGGTTAAAGAGGCCAATGGCGAATTCCGCGTGATATACGTGGTCAAATTCGATGACGTTATCTACGTGCTTCATAGCTTTCAGAAGAAGACTGAACAGACATCACCTCGTGATATAGCTTTGGCAAAGGCGAGGTATAAGGAGATCGGTCGATGAGTGATAACCGCTTTTCCAGTGTCTGGGATGCGATCTCGGAAACGCCCGAAGAGGCGGCAAACCTCAAGCTCCGTGCGGAGCTGATGACAACGCTGCGCGACTATATTGCCGAGATGAAGCTCAGTCAGGCCGCAGCGGCCAAGCTGTTTGGGGTGGCTCAGCCCCGCGTCTCCGATCTGAAGCGTGGCAAGATTGCGCAGTTCAGCCTCGACACGCTCGTGAAAATGGCGGGCGACGCCGGATACGAGGTCGGGTTGACGGTTCACCGGGCCGCCTGAGGTGGCCGCCGACAGGTCGGGAGGTCCCCGGCGATCCATCGTCCGTTTCGTTCGGAGAGTTCTCGCCCTTTGGCCGGAGCGTGTGAAGGGCCGCCGGCCGGTAGGCTGCAGCGCCGAAATGATGGCGAAGCGAAGCCAGATCCCTTTGGGGCCTTCCACGAATGGGCTGGCGAAGCCGATCGACGGGCATACGCGGATCTTTGAATTCCGACTGATGAGCGGAGATGAGCGGAGCTTATCCGTGCCGCCATCTCGACAAATCGCGCCTTATCGTGCTTGATCGAGGATCATTGAGCGCGAGCGCGAGGGCCGGCCGTGGCAGGCGAGAGCTTCACCGATATCTTCAATCCGGTCCAGAACGACTATGCCCTGATTTCTCTGCGCCGCGTCCTTGGCTGCACGGTGGACACGATCTGGAAGGGCACAACCTGTTCTGACGCTAACATGATCGCGACTGCCGCGGCCTTCTTCAACGTTGCGGTGGCGATCGTCGGCTCGATTTTCATCACCTACACGATCTATGTTGGGGTCGCCGATACCGCTCGCGAAGGCGAAGCGATGGGCGGCAACAGCGTCAAATACACCGTGGCCCGCGTCGGCCTCGGGGCGATCATGATCTTGCCCGTGAGCTCCGGGTTTACCCTGGCGCAGCTGCTGGTGATCCAGATCCTTGTTTGGGGCTCCGGTGCCGCCGACAATCTCTGGGCCAAGATTTCGCCCATGATCGCCTCCGGCGGCTACAGCCAGGTCGCGACCGTGCCCGAGGACGATTACAAGCTGAGGGGCATGATCGCCGGGGCCATCCGGACCCGGGCCATTGGCTATGTGTGCGCCTACAGGCTCAACGAGATTGCCGAGGTCTTCGGGCAGGGGAGCGCCTCCGGCGGCTCGCCCATTGTCGCCAAGCCGATCACCGCCACCGGCTACGCCACCATCACCACGACGCAGACCTTCGCGGACTCGGGAACGTGGTTCAACGGATCGAACACGCTGTGCGGGTCCGTCCAGTACACCCTTGCGTCGGAAGTTGCCCTGCAGGGGCAAAACAACGTGTGGGGCAATGTCGAGACGGTCACGTCCGCCGCCGACGCGGCCACCTGGCAGGTCATGAATGCGATCGCCGTCAATGCCGTGAACGGCGGGCTGAACGCGGCCTGGGGGCAGATTGACGCGTCCGCGAAGAGCATCGCCAACCTGGTCTACACGCAGGCGCGCAACGATGCCCAGGTGCAGACGACCATCAAGCAGGGCGTCACCGCGGCGCAGAGCGCCCTGCGCAACTCGGTCAACTCGACACTGTCGGGCGCGAGCGGCCAAATCCAGAATTTGGCAAAGGATTACCTGGATCAGACGGCCGCCGCCGGCTGGGTTTTTGCGATCTCGTGGCAGCGCGCGAACATCAACATCGCGCAGTTCTTCCAGAACATCGTCAACGGCATCAACTTCACTTTCACCGTTCCGGTGAGCCTGTCGTCGATCCTCCAGCCCCTCTCCACCGGCTTTTATGGCGCGCAGCCGCGCCTGACGGGGAGCACCTGGCAGGTCATCGCCGCGAGCTACGAGCGCGACGTGGGCTATATGCGGTCGTTCGATGCCTACTTCGCCGATTTCGGCAAGGCGACGCCCTCGGAAACCGCCGGCCAGGTGGGCGTGCCCGATTCCAGCGCGGCTGGCGTTTCCTCCGCGTTCCGGTGGGTGCTGTCCAAGCTGCAGGTCACTGGCACAAACGGCACCTCGCAGTGGAGCGATCCGCTCCTGAACCTGACGCAGATCGGTGTCGGCTTCGTGGACGCAGGGCTTTGGGCGCTGGGGGGCAGTGTGGTCTCCGACGTGGCCTCCGGGTTCAACATTCCCTTCGTGACCGGCGTGCTGCAGAGGACCGCCGCGGCCTCGTGGGGGCTTGGTATCATTCTCGTCGGGGCGGGCTTCTGGATTGGTGGCGTGCTGCCGCTCCTGCCCCTGATCTACTTCTTCGGTGCCGTTATCAGCTGGTTGGTGGTGGGCCTCGAGGCGCTGATCGCGGTTCCGATTTGGGTTCTGACGCACTTTTTCCCGGCGCGAGAGCCGTCGCTCATTGGCGCCAGCAGGCAGGGGTATCTCCTGCTCTTCGGCCTGCTGGCCCGGCCGATCCTCATCATCATGGGGCTGGTGGTCTCTCTTTTGCTCATGTTCGCCGCATTCGCGATCCTCAACAGCATGTTCTTCAGCGTGTTCGCGCTGATGATCCCCTTGGACGCCGGTCCGGTCACGTCGGCGATCACTTCGGTTGCGGCCATCGTCGTCTACGGCATCGCCGCCACGATTGTGGTCTCGAACAGCTGTGCGCTCATTTCCGAGCTCGGCGACGCTGCGCTGCGCTGGGTGGAAATCGGCGTGCAGAGCCTGTGGTCGGCGCGCTTCGGCAGCGACGTGATGCAGCCGGTCAATCCTGCGGGAGGCATTGCCAATGTCGCCCGCGGCATGGGGAACGCGGCCAGTGGTCTTCGGACTGCGGGGCACCATGGGGCCCAGGGGTCCGCAAATCTCCTCTCGGGCGCGGGAGCGCGCTTGCGGGGGATGATGGGGGCTTCGGACAAACGAGCTGGGGGAAGCGGTCCAAACAGCTGATAAAGATCGGCTGTTCAGCCTAAAAAATTAGGTCTTGTCAAAACCTTAGCGTTTGGCTACTCTAGGTTGCGTTGGGTAGGAATTTGGGGGCTGTCATGTCGAAAATGAGCGATCTGCTCGCCGGTTATGACGATCGGAGCCTTGCACGGCAGGGCGACCCGGTGCGCTATCGGATGCGTGTCAGCCAGTTCCTTGCCCTCTATGATCGCTTGCTCGCAGGCGAGGACTTCAACGCGGAGTTCGCCGGCCAGTGGCTGGACGCTCTCAGCCGTCTGGACGGCAATCTGGTGCATGTCGAGACGAAGTCGTTTGCTGAGGCCATGCTCGCGGTCATGCGACAGGAGCTGCCCTGCTACGGCACCGTGGCTGCGCAGTTCGCGCAGGATCTTGACCGGCTGTTCAACCGGGAAGAGCGCACCTCCGAGAACCTCGGCTTCCTGCAGATCGCTGCCGCGTTCGAGATTGCCCGGATCAAGACCGTCAAGGGTTGGCACGCCCGCCTCGGGGATGCCGAGTGGCGCTTCGCACGCGAGATGTTCAGCTTCTCGGTCGAGCGGCTTAAGGCCATCTGGGATGAAGCCCATCCCAAGCCGCAGGTGGTTCATCAGGTCTATGTGGCGCCGCAGCCGATGGTGCAGCCGGTGCCGATGGGTGTCCCCAGCTACAAGGGCTGGTGAGGCCTACCATCTCCAGAGATCGTGTAGGGGCGTCGGGAAACCGGCGCCCTTTCTCGTTTTGAGCGCCGGTGCGGCGGATCGAAGCCTTGCAAGGGTCATCGGGTGGGCCTAACTTCTCTAAAAATCTTTAGAGAAACAGGCGAACGGGTGCCCTATGGCGAAACGTCAGCTCTCCGCGACAGAGGCGTTCGATCTGCGCCAGGCGCTGCATGTGGCGATCCTCAATGCGTTGATGGCGTCCCGGCGATGGGGGCCGGGTGATCTGGTGTTCCAGGGCGGAACCAGCCTTCATCTCGCTCACGGATCTCCGCGCTTCAGTGAGGATCTGGACTTTCTCGTCGGCTCTGCGCTCAAGCTGGGACCGATCGCCGATAGTGTCCGCGCAGGCCTCGATGGCCTGCCCTGGCTGCCGGACGGGGCGCAGCTGCAGGTGGGCAAGGCGAAGGATGGGCGCAATCCTCACGCCTTCATCGTGTCAATCGGCGGCCCGGACCTGATCGGGTCGGTCAAGGTCAAGGTGGAGATGTGGCAGACGGCCGAGGCGGCGCTATCGTCCGTGAAGGCCTTCGTGGCGCCTGTTCAGCTGGCCCGCGGTCCCGGCGCCGGCATGCAGGCGTTCATTCCGGTTGCGGATCTGACCGAAATCTATGCCGACAAGGTGTTTGCCTTGGCGGCCCGTCCCTTCCTCAAACCGAGGGATGTCTTCGACCTCTATTGGCTGGAGACGCAAGCCGGCTTGAAAAGCTGCTCCGCGGATCAATTGGCCGTCCGGCTTGAAACCTATCCCCATGAGACGCCTTCGGCTTGGCTGGAGAAGGCGTATGCACGCTGGGACGAGCTCCAGGAGGCAACGCAGGCCGTCCACCGCGACCTCAGGCGCTGGCTCCCGCCGGCGTGGCCTCTCACGGAGGGCGCGGCGGGGGAGATGGTCCGCTCCGCGCTCCGCGCCCTCGAGCAGGGGATCGAGATGATGCGCGAGATCGAGGCCGACTACGGCAATGGCCTCGGCTACATCGATGAGGGACCGCGCCCATGAGACAGAACACATCCGCCCTTGAACGGCTGCAGAGCCTGCCGGCGGTGTTTCGCGGCGCCGACCTGACGGTCCGCTTCCAGTGGACCTCGAAGACGGCCTCCCAATATCTCTATCTGTGGAAGCGGCGCGGCTTGGTGAAGGGGCTGGGCGGGCACAGTGATGTGTTCGCAAACCTCGTGAAGAGCCAGTACCCCGATTGGGAGCAGGCCCTCGTCAAGGCGATGCCCTCGGCAGTGATTTTCGGGGTTGAATCGCTTCGGCAAGCCGGCTGGACCACGCAGATCCCGGCGCGCCCGACCGTGGCAGTCAAAGCCAGCTACTCGGTCTTCGAGGTGGAGCCCTATGAGATCGTGCCGCGTTCCGACAAGTGGTTCGCCACCATCGAGAAGGGCGTCCACCGCGAACGCGTTTCCGTGCGGGTTCTTCGTCCGGCCTGGGCGCTGGCGGACATGCTGCAGAGCGAGGGGTGGGGAAAGTGCGGCCTCTGGCCCGACGATGTTGAATGGGACGAAGTGACCGAGGAAGATGAGGCGGATTGGGCCGAGGCTTGCCAGGCCTTCGGCCTCGAGGAGCGACCGCTTCATGAGCTGGCCGTGGCTCCGCGCTGACGGGATCGATCGAGGCGCGGGCCGCCGCTGCTATCGCTCCAGGAAGGAGAACGCTGGGACTGCCTTGAATTCGTCGCCGCCCCTGTCGTTGACGGATAGCCCGCAAACCAGCTGCGAGGAGCGCTTGGTGGCGAAATAGCCCGGCGAGGTGCCTCCGCCGATGGCGTAATGCAGGGTTTGCCCAGCAATGACGCCCGCGTCCCTGTCGGCGGCCGGGATGATCTTGGGATCGTTCGAGAGCCGCAACTTGAGGAAAACGGTAGTCTTCCACCCCTTCGCGGTACGGTGGGGTGCGTATTCCTCGGAGACCTCGGCTTCTACCTTGGAAATGTCGCTCCAGCCCTTCCCGCCCAATGACTGGCAGTTTTGCCGGAATACGTCGATCGCCTTTTCAACGTCCGCCTTGGTGAAACCTCTGGCCTTTATGTCCACCGCGAGGGTCTGAGCCTGTGCCGAAACGACCATGCCGCCGAACATGGCAGCGGCAACAAGAAAACGCCCCAGCATGTGACCTCCAAAATCTGAATCGCGCCTCTTGTCCTCGGGAAACGTCTCTTCGTCAATGGGAGCCGTCAGTTGCAGCGCGCCCGCAAATCAGGTCAAAGATGGTGAGGAGAGCATTCCTGCTCAGGGGGACCCCATGGCCGAGGATAACGCGTCAATCTCCGCGGATGAGAACATTGACCGGACAGTCGGGATTGTCTCGGCATTCGTGAGCAACAACTCGGTCGCACAGGGTGATCTGTCCGCGCTCATCGCGACGGTACACCAGGCGCTCGGGAAGTTGACTGCCCCCGAGCCGGCCGAGGAAGTGCGCCCCGTTCCGGCCGTTCCGGTTAAGCGCTCGGTGCAGCCGGACTTCATCACCTGCCTCGAGGACGGGCTGCAGTTCAAATCCCTGAAGCGTCATCTGCGCACCCGCTACGACCTCACCCCCGACCAGTATCGGGCCAGGTGGGGCCTGCCGGCCGATTATCCCATGGTCGCGCCCAACTACGCGGCGGCGCGCTCGGAGCTGGCGAAGCAGAGCGGCCTCGGCCAGGTGCGGAAGAAGGCGCCGCCGGCCGCGCCTGCGCCGGCCCCGAAGAAGAAGGTTGCGGCGCGCCGCCCGGCGCGGGCATCGTAGGGTCCGGAGTTCGCACCAGGGCGAGCCCGCCCGGGAAACGGCGCAATGGACTACGAGGCGGCCAGGGAGCAGGGCGAGGCCCGCTTGCGCGGACCCAGGGCGGAGAGCGCTTTCTTCGACCCTGCCTGCGTCCGCCTCGTCATCCGCCTCACGGACGGTGCGGTGCTCGAGCTGGTGCCCAGCGATGTGCAGGGCCTCGAGCGCGCCACCCCGGCCGAGCTGGCGGAGATCGAGCTCGAGCCGTTCGGCCTAGCGCTGCATTTCCCCAAGCTGAATGCAGACCTGTACGTTCCGGCGCTGGCGCAGGGCGTTTTCGGCTCGGCCTCATGGATGGCCGATCGGGCCCGCCGGCGGCCGCCGGCGGATCTCTGAGCCCATGTGCGGCCGCTTCTCTCAGGCCTACACGTGGGCCCAGATCCACGCCTTCAGCCGCCCGATCGGTTTACCTGTTGATTTCCGGCGAGAAGTGACCCTGGATTTCCACTGAGAAGTGACCCGGGGTGATGGTGGTCTTGGGTCAGGTTGCGGTCAAGTTTCGGGGCTTCTCCTTTGAGGGTTTGGGTGGTTTGGTCGAGCTGGCTCTGAAGCGGAAGCTGTCGTTTCCGGTCTCCAGGATATGGCAGTGGTGCGTGAGCCGGTCGAGCAAGGCCGTGGTCATCTTGGCATCGCCGAAGACCGTGGCCCATTCGGAGAAGCTGAGATTGGTGGTGATGATGACGCTGGTGCGCTCATAGAGCTTGCTCAGCAGGTGGAAGAGCAAGGCGCCGCCGGAGGCGCTGAACGGCAGATAGCCGAGTTCATCGAGGATGACGAGATCGGTGTGGACGAGGCGGCCGGCGATCTGTCCAGCTTTGCCCTGGGCCTTTTCCTGTTCGAGGGCGTTGACGAGCTCGACGGTGGAGAAGAAGCGGACCCGCTTGTGATGATGCTCGATGGCGTGGACTCCGAGAGCCGTGGCGATGTGGGTTTTGCCGGTACCCGGACCGCCGATCAGGACGACGTTGTGTGCGTCGTCGAGGAACTCGCAGCGATGGAGCTGGCGGACGAGCGCCTCGTTGACCTCGCTACTGGCGAAGTCGAAGCCGGCGAGGTCGCGATAGGCCGGGAAGCGCGCGGTCTTGAGCTGGTAGGTGGTCGATCGCACCTCCCGTTCGGCGGTCTCGGCCTTCAAGAGTTGTGCGAGGATCGGCATGGCGGTCTCGAAGGCCGGTGATCCCTGTTCCGTTAGCTCCGTGATGGCCTGGGCCATGCCATGCATCTTGAGGCTGCGCAGCATGATGACGATGGCTCCACTGGCTGGATTATGACGCATGGCGCGCCTCCCTGGCTCGGCGCAGGGCGTCATAGCGCTCGACGTTGGCCTGAGGCTCAGTGGTCAGCGTGAGGGCGGGGGGAGCCGGGATCGTTGGCGTGCTCAGCGGCGTACCGTCGATCAGCCGGTGCAGCAGGTTGATGATGTGGGTCTTGGTCGGCACGCCGGCCTGAAGGGCGAGCTCTACGGCCGTGAGCACGACCTGCTCATCGTGCTGGAGGACCAAGGACAGAATCTCGACCATCTCGCGGTCACCGCCTGGCCGCTTGAGCAAGTGCTGCTGCAGGGATCGAAACGCGGGCGGCATCTCAGCGAACGGCGCGCCGTTGCGCAGGGCACCGGGCTTGCGCTGGACGACGGCCAGATAATGCCGCCAGTCATAGACGGTCCGGCTCAGACGATCATGAGAGCGAGCGAACACTCGGCGATGCTCGCAGATTGCTTGCCCTTCAGCGACGAGGACGATCCGGTCGGGATAGACCCGCAGGCTCACCGGACGGTTGGCGAAGGAGGCCGGCACGCTGTAGCGATTGCGCTCCAGATGAACGAGGCAGGTCGGGGAAACGCGTTTGGCGTGCTCGACGAAGCCGTCGAACGGCCGCGGCACCGCCATCAGGTGCCGGATCTCCTCGCTCCAGACATCGGCGATCGAGCCGGGCTGCGAGCCGTGCCCGGTCTGTGACCACAACTCCCGGCACCGGGTCTCCAACCAGTCGTTCAGAGCTTCCAGGGAGGGAACGTTCGGCAGGGGTTGCCAGAGCCGATGACGGGCATCCTGTACGTTCTTCTCAATCTGCCCTTTCTCCCAGCCGGAAGCGGGGTTGCAGAACTCCGCCTCGAACAGGAAGTGGCTCACCATGGCCGAGAAGCGGATGTTGACCTGGCGTTCCTTGCCGCGGCCGACCTTGTCGACGGCCGTCTTCATGTTGTCGTAGATGCCCCGCCGTGGCACGCCGCCCAACACCCGGAAGGCGTGGTTATGGGCATCAAACAGCATCTCGTGGGTCTGGAGCAGGTAGGCTCGAAGCGTGAAGGCCCGACTGTAGGACAGCTTGACATGGGCGACCTGGAGCTTGGTGCGCTCGCCGGCAATGATCGCCCAATCCTCCGACCAGTCGAATTGGAACGCCTCGCCCGGCACAAAGGCCAGCGGCACGAAAGTACCGCGGCCGCTGGTCTGTTGCTCACGCAACCGGGCAGCCTTCCAGTCCCGGGCAAAGGCCGCGAACCGATTGTACGACCCCTCATAGCCGAGGGTCACCAGATCAGCGTGCAGCTGTTTGATCGTACGCTTGTGCTTGCGCGACTTGCCGCTCTCGACCCGCAGCATCGCTGCGAGCTTATCCGGGTCGGCTCCGGCTGAGGGCGGAATCCTACGTTAAGGGATTTCTGGTCTGAATTGGATAGCAAGCGAGTGATTTTGAGCGCTTTGTGGTAGTTTTGGCGGCATGGATGACGTTGATATCGATAGAATTGATGATGCGGTTTTGGGGCTGCTGTGGCTGACGGTGCATGACGAGCGGCGAGCCTGGAGGGGGCATGACTGGGATGCGTTGGATCGGTTGCACCGCAAGGGGCTGATTGCCGATCCGGTCAATAAGGCGAAATCTGTCGTTCTGACGGATGAAGGGTTGAAGCGAGCGGAGGAGCTTTTCCAGATCTTGTTCACCTCCCCAAAATAGATTGCCTGCTGCCATTTTTTGGCCATCTGTATTCGCCGGTCAGCAGGATGTGCGCCCATCCAAGCGGCGAGATATGGGAGAGCAATTCTAGCGGTACGGGGAGGCCGGCATTGCTACGTTGCGCGACGGCCTGACCAAGATGCACCGTGTTCCAGTAGATGATGATGGCGGCAAGCAGGTTGAGGGCGGCGAGGCGATAGTGCTGGCCCTCAGTCGTTCGGTCGCGGATTTCGCCTTGCCGGCCGATGCGCAAGGCATTCTTGAGCGCGTGATGCGCCTCGCCCTTGTTGAGGCCGATACGAGCCCGCCGCTGCATGTCGGCATCGAGGATCCATTCTATGATGAAGAGCGTACGCTCAATGCGGCCAACCTCACGAAGGGCGAGCGCGAGATCGTGCTGGCGCGGATAGGATGCGAATTTTCGCAGCAACTGACTCGGCGGCATGATGCCGGCGACCATGGTCGCGGCGCTGCGCAGGATGTCGGGCCAGTTCGAGACGATCAAGTCTTCCCTGACCCTGCCGCCGACCAGGCCGCGCAACTCGCTCGGTGTCCCGGCGGGGTTGAACACATAAAGGCGCTTCGATGGCAAATCCCGGATATGGGGGATGAAGCGGTAGCCGAGGATCGAGGCGGTGGCGAAGACATGATCGGTGAAGCCGCCGGTATCGGCATATTGCTCCCGTACGCGTTGGCCGGCCTCGTTCATGAGCAGTCCGTCGAGAATGTAAGGTGCCTCGCTGACGGTTGCCGGAATGAGCTGGGTTGCGAAAGGGGCAAACTGATCTGACAGGTGCGTATAGGCTTTCAGGCCGGGATCGTTGCCGTATTTGGCGTTGACGAGATTCATCGCCTCGCCCTGTCGGGCGGTCGGGAAGAACTGACCGTCGCTGGAAGCCGAAGTGCCCATTCCCCAGAATTGGGCCATGGGCAAACGCCCCTGGGCCGCGACGACCATGGCGAGAGCCTGGTCGATGGCGTCGCTGTCGACATGCCAGCGCGACAGGCGCGACAATTGCCAGTAGTCATGGGTATTTGAAGCCTCGGCCATCTTTCTCAGTCCGAAGTTGAGGCCTTCGGCAAGCATCACATTCAGCAAACCGATTTTGTCCTGACAGGGTGCGCCGGTGCGAAGATGGGTGAAGGCATCGGCAAACCCCGTCGCCGCTTCAACATCCAGTAGAATGTCGGTTATGCGCACCTCCGGCATACGCCGGTAAAGATCGAGGATCAGCTCGTCGGCATCCTTGGGCGCCACTGCTGTCAGGCGTTCCATGTGCAGGACACCGTCCTCGATGCTGCCGAGCGGAAGGGTCCCGGTTCGGGCAGCTTTCGCCAGGCGTTTCAGCCCGTCCGACATTCTGGCCTTGCGATCGGCAAGCCACGCCTCGGCTTCGAATGGAACCGCCAATCTTGCCGTGGCCTGGGCGGCCGCCATCGGCACCAGTGCCTGTTTGAGATCGGCATAGCGGCGTGAGTGCGCAAGCCAGACATCGCCGGAGCGGAATGCGTCGCGCAAGTGAAACAGGACCGCCACCTCCCACAAACGATTGTCGCCTTCGTCTTGCGTTTTGAGATGCCGGTTCCATTTGGAGGTCGATCGCAAAAAAGCTGTAGGCAGTGACGGTGGATCGCATTTTCCCCTGACCAGGGCAATCGCCTCCATGAGCGGCGTGGCCACGGCGGCCGCCTTGATATCCAGCCTGCGCAGCATACGCGGCGCATAACGCCGGAAGCGATGAAAACCTTGCGTGACATGGGCCAGCGGATCGGCGGCAAGTGTATCGGTGAGTTGCGAGGCAGTGGCGACCAGTTTCTCCAGTTCCGTCCAGCCTGGTGATGTGGCGATCGCCGCTTCCAGGGAGGTGCCGTCGTCTCGCGCTTCGAGCATCACCATGCCGAGACCGGAAAAGGCCCGCAAGGTATCGGTTACGGCGGTCCTGGCATCTGCGGCTCGTCCGTCGCAGAGCCGTTTGGCTTCCTGCCAGGTTTTGCCGACGATTCGATCATGGGTTTCGACAATGGCATCGGCGGTCGCGGCGGCCCATTCCACCGCGCAGACAGCGAGTGTAGCCAGACGCCTGTCTGTGCCAATATCGCGCAAACCATCGGTGAAATACCGCTCACCCTGTCGGCGGAGCCGAGCAACCCGGTGTGGCGGAACACCGGCCAGCACCTGTGGGTCGAGAGCGAGGTTTTGCAGGAATTCGAGCCTGTCGAGCAAACGATTGGCCATGGCCGAATTGTCGCCGGTCTCGATTTTGCGCAACCAGATGAAGCGGCTGATGTTGCCCTCGACCATTTCCGTCAGCAGCGCGTTGAGCTGGTCACGCATGGGTTGATCAAGACGCTCGGCAATCCTCATCTCGATCCGGCGCTCGGCTTCCACCAGAGCATCGGCGCACAACCGCTCGATCGTCGTGATTGCCGGAAGAATGATCTGGGTTTGGCGGCATCGTTCGACAAACCGGCGCACGAGGTCCTCGTTTGAACGCGCGTCTTCGGCTTGAGTGGCAAGCCAGTCCCGCAGTTCCTGGGCGCCACGACCGGCAAAGCTCCTGTAGCTGTAGATCGTACGCAACGCGGCCAGATGCTCATGGCGTGTTTCCTCCCGCGCCGCGTATTCGGCCAGGTCCCCGACGCTCAGCCCAAGCTGCGCTGCCAGAAACCGGGACAGCTCTTGCGGGATAAGCTCTCCAGGGGACAGCAGCCGACCGGGATAGCGCAGGGCACACAGTTGCAGGGCAAAGCCGAAACGATTGCGCGCTCGGCGTCGCTCCCGAATATGGGTGAGATCGTCATCGGACAAAATGTAGTGCCGCAACAGTGACGCTTCGTCCGTCGGCAGATCAAAGAGTGCGGAGCGCTGTCGCTCGGTCAGAATTTGGCGTCGAGGCATAAACAATCGTCCCTCTTGAACATTAGTCTGTTTTGGACAAAAATCGGACCAGCAAAATCAACGGCTTGCAAGGGCAAAATCCAAAGGGGTTCTATTGGGACAGCGCGCCGCCATCTACTGCCGCGTTTCGACCGCCGACCAGTCCTGTGAGCGGCAGGTCGATGAACTGACCGCGTTCGCGGAGCGCGGCGACTATGAAGTCCTCGGCGTCTTCAAGGAAACCGCCTCCGGAGCATCGGCAAACCGGACTGCCCGCAACCGGATCATCGATCTGGCCCAGGCCAGGCAAATCGATGCCGTCCTCGTGACGGAACTGTCGCGTTGGGGCCGTTCCACACAAGACCTGCTGAACACACTCGACAAACTGGCCGGCTGGAAGGTCTCGGTTGTCGCCATGAGCGGCATGACCTTCGAACTCGACACACCGCACGGCCGCATGATGGCGACCCTGCTCGCCGGCATCGCTCAGTTCGAGCGCGATCTTCTGAGCGAGCGCGTGAAATCAGGCCTGGCCGCAGCAAAGGCACGCGGTAAGAAACTCGGCCGACAATCTGGACAACGTCCTAAATCCGATCGGCTCGCACCGAAGGTCATTGCGTTGAGCGCCGAAGGTCGCAGCTACCGATGGATCGCTCGCGATCTCGGCATCAGCAAGAATACCGTCGCGGAGATCGTCAAGCGCCGCAAGTCTTCTGAGGCTCCACAGGTGGAGACCGCATTATGACCAAGCCAGTAAGACTGCCTCGGCCCGATCCGTATCGCAAGGCGCGCTTCAGGGAAATTGCCCGGGAAATCGTTGCGAAAGACCGCTACAATCGAAAATACGGTCTGTCCGTCGATACGGCGGGCGCAATCGCCAATGCGCTTGAGAGGGCCTACCGGGAAGGCATCAACGGCGGCGAAAACAGGCCCGCTCCCATAATCGAATATCCAGACAACGGGCCAATGGATTGGGCGTTGATACCGCCACGTCCAAGAAACGCGTTCTGGAGCATCTGCCTGTTCACGCTTTCGCGCGGCGACAGGCCCGCCCGAGGCGGACGCCTTGTCCCTGCCATCACCGAACGCGGAACATCGGGATGGATGCTTGTCGTGCCCGGGCACACCTATGAAAAGCAATTCGGTGACAAGACGGTCGCACCGCTCGTACGTCTTGGCCTGCTTGAGGCTGATGACGATGATCCTGCACACCGGGTCGTCTCGAAACGTGGCGAGGAAACCTGGAGCCAATTCGTCCAGAGAGGCGGTCAGTTCCCGGAAGACCTGACCAATCTCTAGCCCTATTCAGAAAGCTATTCCATGTCACAAGAAAACCATCGGATCGCCGCCGCCATCGATCTGCGAATGCGACAACTGGAAAAGCAGGGCATTCAAGGAGCGGCGGTCGTCCATCATATGCTTGGCTATATGCAGGGTCTTCAGCAGATTTACGACACGGCTTCGGACAAGGTGCTGTCGAACCTGTGTCAGCGCTATCCGGGCTTCTATCGCTATGCGGATATGATGGAGTCCATGTCCGAGAGAAATCAGCAAATGATCGAGGCGGGAACGCACCCCTACCGCGATCTGCCTGAACTTCCCGAGAAGCTGAAGCGGAGCTTGGCTGCATTGATGGCCAGTGCGGCCGATCTCGAACGTGCCTTCCAGTCTGCCGTGGATTGCGGTGACTTCGCCCGTCACGTCGACCAACTCGACAGCCTGAAACGGCAATGGGGCGCGGATTTGCAGCGCCTGGTCGAGTTGTTTCGCTCTTCAGACGTTGCTCCCCAAAGCCAACTCATCGTGCAAAGCGCCCTCAAAGCCATGGCTGAGCGAATTAATCGGCTCGGGTGAGCAATTGGTGAGCAATCTGGTCCCTGAAGCCGCCGCTAAACGTAGGACATTGATAAAACCCTTAACGTAGGATTCCGCCCTCAGCCGGAGCCGACCCCTTCATCGCCGAGGCCGGCGCCGACGATCCGTTGGCGATCTCGATCACCTCCGGGAATCGCGTCATCCTGCCGGAGCCGCCCCGCACGCCCGAGGCCGCAATGCGCCTCATTGAGCAGTTTGTCGGCCAGGCGATAGTGCGGGTCGGAGTGACGCGCTATCCGGCCGGCCACGGCATATCCGACCCCTCCGAGCTCAGTCCCGGCCTGGTCGATCCTTGCGAGAACATCCGCATGGGAACTGCTCTATTTGGAAAGGTTCACCGGATTGTCACTCACGCCCGCGGCGCGGCCGACGGGTCGGCGTTCACCCAATCCCTCGAGGCTTGGCGGACGGGCATGTTCGAGGGCCGATATGTCTTCGGCGAGGCCGATCCGGGTCCGCTATCCACGGCGGAAGCGGAACTCGATCATGACGAGGTACCCAGCGTTACCGGCGAAGACCCCGATCCCGCTACGGTTCCCGACCGGACGGCGGTTCAAGACGGAGAGGCGCTCGATCCGAACCACGCTGGAATTCGAATCGACCTCTCCCCCATTGGTACTGGAAGAGATCCATAGATAGGTTTCGCCAGAGTGAGGTCCGAACGAGGCCACACGCAGGACAGTCGGAAATCCTATTCTTTCTGGCCTGCGCCAAAGCAGGCATCGGGAAGGCCGAGGCGGCGGCAAAGCGCTGCCACGCCCACCCGGAGCCGCGTCGTATGATCTTCATCGCGCGCTCATGCCGTCAAAGCATCGCTCCGTATCCCATTCTCATTTCGGCATTCGCGCGAGCGCATCCGCGAAGAAGGGAGCAAAACCCTCGGGATGCTCGCTCATCGGGAAATGACCGAGTTCATCCATCACGGCCAGCGTGGCGCCGGAGATGGCATCGGCGGTCCGTCTGGCGTCTTCGGGCGTGCAGGTCAGGTCATAGGCGCCGACGAGCAGGTGCACCGGAGTTTTGCTCGTGTCGATCAGGTTCAGCCGCGCTACCAGGCTGTTGTCGCGGGTGTAGAAGCTCAGGTCTCCGCGGAACACGCCCGGCCCCGATTGCATGAACATCCATTGCGTATTCCAGCGTTCGGCATTGGGCGCATGAGGGCTGATATTGGCCGAAACCAGCGCTGCGCCCATTTCCCCGCCATGGGCATCGGGACGGTGGAACCAGTCGATGTCGTACCAGGCGGGCTGGTAGTCGCTGGCCTCGATGGCAATGAAACCGGCGAACCGATCGGGATGCAGCGCGGCCAATTGCAGCGCGATGCGCCCGCCCATTGAGCAGCCGGCCAGTACCGGCCGGTCGAGACCCAGCGCCACCATGAGCGCCAGGATGGTTTCTACATAGGCCTCGGTGGTCAGCAGGTATTCGCGGGTCTCGAACCCTTCCGGTGGCAGCGACTTGCCGTGCCAGGGCATGTCAAAGGCGACGAACCGATTGTGGGCGATGAAGCGCCGGTCGTTCATCACATGGCGCCATTGCCGGGTATCGGCACCAGCGGTATGCAGGCACAGCACGGGGCGCCCCTGGCCTGCTTCCTCGAAATAGATCCGGTATCTCTCGCCGCCCTGCTCGATGGCAACATAGCGACCGGTGATCGGTTCGATGCTCATGCTGCTTCCTCCGCCTTGAGCGCCCCGCGTCCGAGCGCCATAAATTCCTTGAAGAAGCGCAAGTTCTTCACCAGTGTGAGGATATCGCCATCGATACGGCCGCGGCCGATCTTCACCAGACCGAAAATGTCGTGGAAACCGGGTGACGGCAGAGGCTGCCAGAAGCGCTCGAGCGCATCGCGATCACAGCGCAGTCCAAACCGCCAGGGTGTCTTGCGGCTGGGGCCGGATTGAACCTGGATGAGACGGCCTTTTTCGAAATGCAGATAGGTTTCTTCCCCATCTACCTCGATCAGCACTGTTTCACTGAAGAGAGCTCCCAGACGCAGAAGGTGCGTGCGGGAGTTATGTGCGGCCTGCATTGCCTTGAATTTAGTTTGGATCTTCGGGCTGATCATTTGGCATCCTTGGCGTCAGTTGATTGTTCGCCAATGTGATGGCGCCGGTAGCCATTCAATGACGTTTCGGGTATCCGTCGATACCTTTGGGAATTGTCAGCACCGTTTCTTGGATTCCAGAGGTGGAGACCAAACTGCAAAACGCCGACTGCAGGCCCATCCGTGAAGCCAGCGGAGCGCACATCGCCCCCCGCCGATTAGTCCTGTCAGAATCTTCAGAATCTGTAGACGATGCCGGCGCTCAACAGAGTTGGGTTGGCTGTCACTTCTGCCCGAGCTGGATTTCCGCCGACGGTGCCAGTCGCCGTGGTGGAAAGGAAGATCTTCTTCACGTCCATGTAAACCCCCATTTGCTGTCGATATCATATTCGAAGCCCGCCTGAAGAACCGGAGCGAAGGCGTTGTTGACTTTGAGATCGGCGACGGCGCCATCGGAGGTGCCGAAGAAGAGTGTATAGTTCACCCCTGCGCCGACATAGGGCTGAAATCTCGGACCGAAGTTGGTGAAATGGTACTGCGCTGCGAGGACGGCGGGTGCGTAGTACGTCTTCCCAAGTGTCACGCCGCCGAGCGGACCCGTACCTGTCAGCGTCGTCTTGGGCGGAATGCCTCCCGTCAACATCAGGCTCACGTTGTTGTCGAAGCGATATCCCACGTCAAACCCCAGTGTGAGATTGTCCTTAGTGTCAGCACTCGCCCCGGGGATGACACCGCCGCCAACCGAGATGTCTGCCTTCGAGTCAAACAGGACGCCAAGTGGGCCGGTACGAACGAACCAACCCTCCTTCGATGCGTCTTGTGCTTGTGCGGTCGAAGACATGGTCAATATCGCAAGAGCTGATAAGATCTTCTTCATTTTCTTCATTCCCCCCGTGTGTGTGGATCGTCGCCACAATGGCCTCCCGATCGCCAATCTTCGCCCATCAGGCGATATCGAAGCATGTTAGCTTCGTCATTCCGCGTTCTGAACTCCCTGTGCCCGACCGCGCCGATGCCCCGATCGCTTTCCGGAGGGAAAGGCACGGGCCAGGAGGTTGTGGGCGATGCGCATCTGGGTCATTTCGCGGCGGGTCTCCGTTTCATGCTGCCGCAGCACAAGGTCCGACCGCGGCAGCGCAGAGCAGATCAGGACAAAGCCAGCCGCATCATCCTCCGGATAGTGGGTGAGTGCGCCCGAGGTATCGACTTCGCCTTCGATCAGCCGCGCGGCGCAAGCCAAGCACCAGCCCTGCTCGCAAATCATCGGGCTCTCCAACCCCGCATCGATAAGCGAGTAGAGCAGATACTCGTTGTCCGGCGCCTCGAACGACCAGACACCGTCCGGCCGTTCCAGTGTGACCCTGAATGCCCAGCTCATGGCCGGATGAGCACCTTCTCCACGTTGTCGAGCCGCTCGCCGAACACGCGATAGGCCTCGCCGGCTTGGTCGAGCGAGAAGTTGTGGGTGAACATCTCAGTCAACGTGATCTTGCCCTCCGTGATGAGACGCTGAGCGTTCCACATCTCCGGCCAGACGCTTGCGAAACCGCGCATATGCAACGTGATGTCGCGGAAGAACACATCGAGGAGGTTCACAGGATGCGCCATGTCTGTGAACATGCCGAGGCCCGCCATCGTGCCACCAGCGCGGATCAGCGAGAATGACAGATCGAGGCTTTCGCCGGTGCCTACCATCTCGATCACCTTGTCGACACCCCGTCCGCCGGTGGCTGCCTTAACGGCTTCTACCCCCGCTTCACCGGGCTCGAAGACCTCGATGCCATAGCGCATCTTGGCGGCCTCGCGCCGGTGCGCGACCGGATCGAAGGCAAAGACTTTGCCCGGACCGCGTTTGGTCGCCAGATCGAGGGCCATCATTCCGGTAGGTCCAAGGCCAACGATCGCTAGACTTTCGCCGATCTGGACGTCCACCAGCTTATTGGCCAGGATCGCGGTGGGCAGGTTGCATGAGAGCGTCAGCGCCTGCGCGTCCGTCAGCGCATCGTCGATCTTGATCGTATGGGCATCGGCATGGGGGATCGACATGTACTCCGCCTGCGTCCCATTGAGATCGCCGAAGCCGACACCGAATCCGTAGACTGCGGATTTCGTAACTTGGCAGTGTGCCGTGTTGTGATGCCGGCACTGGTAGCAGTCACCGCACGAGGCCGAATAGCCCATCGAAACCCGGTCGCCCTTAGAAAACCTGCCGACCTCGGCACCGGTTTCGATCACCTCGCCCGAGAGTTCATGGCCCAGCGTGGAATGACCCTTTCCCATCGCTTGATCCAGGGTGCCGCGCCAGATGTGCAGATCCGACCCGCAGATCGAGGTGGCGCGCACCTTCACCAGAATCTGGTGCGGCTCGGTGATTTTCGGATCGTCCACATTGATGGTGCGGATATCCTTGGGGCCGAAATAGACAGCGGCTTTCATGTGCGGTTTCCTCCCTGTTTCCTTGTTCTCTACCAACGCGTGTCCGGCAGGATGACGTCGCCGATCCTGCCAACAGCATATCCGTAGGCAGCCTCTATGATCGAACGCGCGGCGATCAGCTCTTCTTCGTCCCTTGGGGCAAAGACGATCAGGCTTTGCGGCGGCACCGCACCGGCCATGTAGCGGGCGAAGGGATGAACGGTTCCCCAGCCAAGCGTCAGAATCCGTTGTGCCCATTCCGGGCGCAAGCCGAGATGCATCGCGCCGTCGGCGCGCAGGATTAGCCAGACAGGGTCGCTGACAAAGGCCTCGGGCTGGCCCCGCGCGAGTTCTTCGTCAAGGGCGAAGCCATGTCCGGGCGTTTGGAATGGCGCCTCGCAGGAGGTGCTGCCGGGCAAGGTGCCCGCAAAGGCCGCGATTGCGGCCAGCAATGCGGGACTTGCCCGATCTTCATCCTGTAAACAGGGCCATTTCGCATCTAGGTGCGGGGGGCGCCAACCCTCTTTTGCAAACTGCGCAGTGAGGGTGCCAGCTCCCAGACCTGAATCTCCGACAGATTCTTAGCCGAAGCTGTCATAGTGCACCTGTGTTATCGGTACTCCAGCTTCTTTGAGCTGAGCTTTGACACTGTTCACCATGACTGGCGGGCCGGCGACGTAGAATTCAGCCTCTGTCGGTGCGTTGATTAGCGCCGTGATTGCATTGGTCACAAAGCCTTGCTGGTAGCCCCAGCCTTCCGGCGGCATCTCCACGACCGGCGTATAGCGTGCATGGCGGACCCGCGCCGCCGCTGCTGCAAGCTCATTCCCCGCCGCAAGATCGACAGCGCTGCGGGCGCCATAGATCACATCGACAGGCGCATTGAAATCGACCGCCTCTTCGGCTGCCTGCCGGATCATCGAAAGGATCGGCGAGATGCCGGTGCCGCCGGCCACGAACACCTTGCGTCCCGCCTTCTTGCGCAGGGTGCACACGCCAAAAGGCGCTTCGATGGTGATGCAGGTGCCTACAGCAAGATCGGCCAGGGCGTTTGACCCTGCTCCGCCGTCGTAACGTTTGGCGATGAATTGAAGCGTGTCGCCACATGGCAGATTGCACATGGAATAGCTTCGCCGGATGCCACCCGGCAGGTGAAGAATCGCGTACTGGCCAGGAAGAAACTCGGCTCCGCCCTCAACGCGAAAGGTGAAACGGCGGATTTCAGGTGCAAGTTCCTCGACAGCGATCAGTTCGCCGGTGCATTCCTGGCAGGGCAAGGGCAGTCCTTCCCAGTGTCCCGGGGGAGGAGTGATGATGATGTCACTTGTCGGGCGAGACTGGCAGGCCAGAACACGTCCGCGCCGCGCATCGCGTGGACTTACGGCAGGGGCGTCCTGGAAGATCAGGTCGACAGAACCTTCGACAAGCCCCACTTTGCATGTCCCGCAACTCCCCCAGCCGCATTCATAGGGCAGGATCTGGCCGTTGCGCCGTGCAGCCTGAAGGATGGTTTCATCGGGCCGT
>NZ_CP063365.1 GCF_016807805.1 Xanthobacter dioxanivorans
GCGAAAGGTGAAACGGCGGATTTCAGGTGCAAGTTCCTCGACAGCGATCAGTTCGCCGGTGCATTCCTGGCAGGGCAAGGGCAGTCCTTCCCAGTGTCCCGGGGGAGGAGTGATGATGATGTCACTTGTCGGGCGAGACTGGCAGGCCAGAACACGTCCGCGCCGCGCATCGCGTGGACTTACGGCAGGGGCGTCCTGGAAGATCAGGTCGACAGAACCTTCGACAAGCCCCACTTTGCATGTCCCGCAACTCCCCAGCCGCATTCATAGGGCAGGATCTGGCCGTTGCGCCGTGCAGCCTGAAGGATGGTTTCATCGGGCCGTGCCTCGAATATCGGGCCATCAGGTGCGATTTGGATCTTGTGTGACATTGGTGGCACGATCTCATTTGGCTCGACGCGATGACCGGGGCCACGAAATCGACCCGGTGCTGAAGCGGCTTAAAGGCCGCATTCGCCCATGAGACGGCGCTGTGCGGCCAAGGTGCGATCCAGAATCGAAGCGGCACTTTCGGCACCAGGTGCGGTTGCCAAGGCCTCGGCCAAGCCGCGCGCCGCCTTCTCTCCAAGAGGCAGCCATTTGGCAGTTTGCTTGCGCAAGAATTCCTCGTTGGAGGCTGCCTTGCCGACGGCGTAGTCGACCAGCGCCTTGGTATTTTCCTCGGCATAGACCTGGTCGTGATTGCGGAAGTCATCGTGCATCAGCTGCAGGAGATCATCACCGTTGGCGGCAGCCAGCGTCGCGATCTCGCTGTTGAAGATGTGGTCGAAGATCGGTCGCACCACCAGATTGCGCGAGGCGAAGGCTTCGCCGAAATCATACGCGATGAGCTGCTTCTCGATCAGCTCACGCAGGCCCTGCCATTGCGGTCCATCGGTCCACCTCGTACGGGTCGCGTCACTGTCAGCCAGATCGGGGCGCTCATTATCCATCGCGAGAACTTGCGCCACATAGGCTTGACGCTGCACACGCCGCATTTCATTCCCGAGCTGGAAATAGAACGTGTTGGTGACGAAGGCCGACGGAGCCATCTGCGCCACATAGGCAGCGCTCATCTGCATGCCGTGGCCGGGAAAGCGCACGGGCAGGTAATTGTTGCGCAGGAAATCGAGCCACGCGGTCGGGAGCGAGCGATAATGGTCGCGGCTCTCGAATTCGTCGATGAGGTTGTCGAGGTAGACCTCGCGATCCTTCTGCATCTCGATGTAGCGACGATAGGTGAAGGCGCGTGTATCGCGAAAGCCCTCCCAGTCGTCGACGGAAGAAACAAGCGGCGAGCCTTCGCGGTTCTGCTTGTAGAAGACGTTCAGCGACCAGTTTTCGGACAGTTCAAAAGGCGCTGGTTCCTTCCGAAAATGGTTGTGGAACTTGTAGGTGACGGCCTCATATTCCGAGGGGACGCGACGCTCTTCCCACTGGCTCCATGTCGTCTTGCGTTTGCGGCCGGCTGATCTGACTGCCATATTTCTTTCCTCCCAGAAAGCTCGTTAGTTGTGAATCGTCCAGGTCCATGCCTCGTCGGTCGAACTGAGTCGTCCGGCGAAGGAAACGAGGCTCGGTTCGATCTCGGTCAGCCGGAAGGGCCGACCGAGCATCTGGACCATGCTCTTCTCGGTCAGACAGAATTCGTGATCTGCCTGGATGCGGACATAGCCACCCCGATCCTCGACTATGATCTCACGGTCAGGATTGTCCTGTTCGGCCGCTTCGATCACGGCGTTGATGATGTCTTCATCAACGCCGCGGATGACCGGACCGACCAGTCTGACTTCAGTATTCGTCATGTTCTTCCTCCCTATGCCTCTTCTTCGACGCTGTGACGCAATCGACGCAGGCGTCCGTCGGTAGGTACGCCGACCATGATGTTCTCGCCCTCAAGCCTCACGTCGTACTGGAAGAGCTTGCAGCCGAGCGGATTGCGCCCCTGCCGTCTTTCATGTCGAACTCCCATTCATGGGCAGAACAAGTGATCGTGCCTTTCACGAAGTCGAAGTTGCCGTCTGCGAGGAGTATTTCCTGATGCGGGCACATTCCCTGGAAGCAGACAATCCGTCCGCCTTCGCGGTGGATCAGGATCACTTCTTCACCTTCGACCTTGGCGTCCAACATATCGCCTTCCCAAAGGTCATCGAGCGTGGCCACCTTGACCCATTTCACGCCTGGATCATCCGACATATCCAGCCTCGACATAGTCCATCACCCCGATGCCACTGTCGGCCACCGTCATCTCGGGCGGCAGTTCCTTGCCGTTGAAATAGACGCGCTTCGGCGCGTCCCGGATCGCCACCCGCAGTCCGACCGCGTGATGTGCAATCTTTTCCGCCACGGTGTTCATGTCGTCGGTATCTTCGACGGGGACCAGCTGCACGACGAAGTCGCCGCGAAAGCTGGTTTGAAGCGGTATCATGGCCATGAATTTCCTCCCTTTCGCCCGAGCCGAAGGCAAACTTCTCCTGGCATAGGCCGTTGGTGCCGGCGCGGATGTTGGTTTCTTTGGTGTGTGTGGCGCTTACTCGGCCGCCAATGGCATCCGTTCCTTGGCCCATGCGTAGTTATCGGCATCGTTGCCGGCCACATCTGGGGTGATGCCCATGTATTTCAGTGCGCCTTCCAGGTTGGGTGGCTGAATGTGACCGGCTAGGAAGCGATCGACGATCGACAGATGAGTGTCGTAGCGCTCAGGCTGGCTCTGCCAGACCCATTGGCAGATATCCGAACAGAACGTGAGCTTGCGCCCCTTGTGCGTGGTCAACCTCGGGGCTTTGTCCACCGTGGGGGAACAGATCGGGAGTTGGCAGCAGTTGCAAACGACGGGCAGCGTTTCGGGATAGGTTTTTTCCATCCGGCCTTCGCGCACGTTGTCCACGATGACATCCCAGTATTTGCCAAACCTGTCGTTCCAGCCGGGATATTTTTGCTCGAGCCAGTCCCGCTCCTGCATCGAGATGCCGGCATCCGGGTTCCACCAGACGGTGGGCCGCCAAAACCACACGCCGAGATGGATCGCGTGGTGAAACCATTCCAGCTCCGGCAGGAAATGCTCTTCCCAGTACCAAGGAAGATCCATGCCCAGGTCCTTGAACTGGTCCATGAACTGGCGGCAGATCCAGTCCTGCATAAACTCCTTGAAGCTCATGGTCCTGTTTTCGAGAGGCGTGTAGTAGTCCATCGACAAGCCGGTGAGCAGAGCAAAGATCTTCCACGCCCGCCAGAACATCTGGTCAACCAATTTCTGTGCTTCCGGACCCTTACCGGCGTTACGCAGGATCTTCAGCGTCGGCTCGCCCTGCTGCGAGTGACGGGCCTCGTCGGTCTGGATGGAAGAGATCAATGCTCCGAATTCGATGTCGCCCACATGCAGTGCGTCGGCCGACATGCCGAGAAACTGCAGATTGGTGAAGCCGGTTTCGAAGGTGAAGGTCAGCTGGATCGCCGTGGACACCGCGTCGTTGGCGGTGAACATGTCGTCAAACAAGCTTCCCGCGGCAATCGCACCCCATCCGTTGGTATGCGCCGCCTTGTGTGCCCAATCCATCTGCGGGTCTTTGTCGAGCAGACAGTACGGGAAGAAGATCTGGGCTTGCCCGTGGCGGGCTTCATCCAGCGTGCCGAACGTTGCCATGTTGCGCCAAGCTGCTGCGCGACCGAAACGCGCCATACGTGCCTCGCCGATCGAGGCCAGGTATTCAGGGACCGGAATTGCACCGTAGTGCGCCTTCACCGCAGATTTCCAGCCCGGATCGAGCTTTTCGTACATGTCCGAGCGCGCGATGGTCGAACGGATGGAGTAGATTCCGGCGTCCTTGCCAGCCTGGTTGTGGACATATTCGCGGAACGTCAGCTTGTAGGGTTCATCCCAGCCCCACCAATCGCGATTAGTCGTCCCAAAGCTCTTAGAAAGCACCTCGGGGAACGCTTCCTCCTCGGTGACATATCTTAAGTCCCAGTTCATGTCTCTGGCTGTATCGTAGTAGTCCTGCCTTTGGAGTTTGGGCATTCTAATCTCCTCCCTAGTCGGGAATTACTCCCGCATTACATCCATGAGTGGCTATTACCGCAGGATCGTGGCGGCGCCTGCAGAAGCGGTTAACCTCACATCTTGGCGACGGCCTTGAGAACGTTCACATCCCAAGGATTGATCAGGTCGGACTTGGTCCAACCCTTGAGATCGTACTCGCTCATGCACCGACATTCCCCAAGTGGCCTGCCGCTTGACTTCAAGATCGCCTGATTTTGCTCGCTGGGCAAGCGTTTTTCGCCCCGAGCGGTGTCTGTCGTCGCGCAAACGGCCGAAGTCGGGTGGATCAAGCCTCGAACCCGCAGCATTCTGGCCCGGCAGAGCCGCTTTTCCGCGCGGCAGACGGACCTGTCCTGCCGCTTTCGTTCAGCTTGGGCATGGATCGTGGTCATGCGCATGACGGAGGCGTTCGAAGACGGCGGATGGCGGCAAGGACGGCCCGCACCATCGGGCCGGTGACGGCGACCTCGGCCAACTGGAAGGTAATGGCGCGGGCGTGGCGGACGACGCGGGCGCCGATCTTGATCAGCTTGAGTTGCAGGCTGGTCAACGACCAGTCCGCCATGGCCTCGGGCAGTTCGATGCAGCGCAGGAAGGTTGCCAGGTTGTAGGCCAGCGCGTGCAGTTGCAGCCGCACCTCGTTGTGCCGGAACTTCCGGCATGACAGCCGCGTCCAGCGAAAGGCATATTTGCCTTCCTTGATGTGCTGCTCTGCGGTGCCGCGCTGGTTGTAGAACCTCACCACCCAGTCTGGCTCCATCGGCAGGTTGGTGACGATGAAGCCGACTTTGGGGAACAGCTCGCCCGGATGCCATTCGATCTTGGCGATGACGCGGCGCGGCTTGTCCCAGGACGCCGCCTGATACTCGAAGTCCTCGAAGAACCGTTTGACCTTGGTCAGCGAAGGCCGTCCCACGGGCCGTGTCAGCCGATGCGCGATCTTCTCGCGCAAGACGGCGTTGGCGGGCAGACGGATGGCGTAGAAGAACCTGGCTTCTTCCAGCCGCATATAGATCGCGGGGATCGCGTAGGCAGCGTCGGCCCGGAAGAAGCGTCCACCAAGGTCGCGGCCAGCATATCGGGCAATGACGGGATCAAGGACATCCCGCCAGCCATCGGCGCTGTGGACATTGCCGTTACGCAGGGCGCAGCGCTCCAGCATGCCAAACTGGTTGAACAAGAAGATGGGGTGATAGCAGGTGCAGTCGAAATGCCCGTTCCAGGCAGCACCTTCCTGATCGCCGTGGGTGGGGCTGACCGAGCTGTCCATGTCCAGCACGATGTATTTCAACCCGTTGCGGTCATGAAACCGGTCGATCCATTGGCCGTTCAGATCGGCCAGCGCCGCCCGGTTCGCGGCCAGAGCCAGCGTCTCGGTCTCGAACCGTCCCATCTGCGATGCCGAAGCAGCTTGCGCCTCGACGGCCCTGCCGCCAACGACCTGACGCATCACGGGATCGAGGGCCAAGCGGTCGGCATCGTTCACATCCTCGTATCCGGCCAGTCGTCCGAACACCGATTGCCGGAACAATCCGTCAAGCCGATGGAGCGTGTTCTTCCCGGTGCGGCTGTCTCGCAGCGCCTCCGACGCCAGATTGGACAGGCCGAGCACGTCATCAAGCTCGCGCATCACCAGCAGGCCACCGTCTGAACTGATCTGCGCACCACGGAACTCCAGACGCACACGGCGGTCGAAATCAACCCGATCTCCCCGCGCCAAGCCCGCACCCTCCAGGTGATCCATGAAACGCGCCCCTCGCAGCCGTCAACGCCATGATTTATATGCGAAATATCACGATTACGACAGCGAAATCAGCGACTTACTTGGAGAATGTGGGATGCACTCCTCCGCGAATTTGTGCATTGCGGCCAACTGCCCGGTCGCTTGGGCTGTCAGTAGCGTCTCGATGCGGATGTTCTCGTAATTGCCGGCGTAGTTCGTTTCGTACAGTTCATGACGTCCGCCGAACTCCGAACCCAGCGCATCCCAGAGCAGCTTGAGAAGCTTGACCCGGTCAATCGCCGCATAGCCGTTCGAGCCGCGCACGAAACGTTCCAGGTAGGGCCGCACCGCATCGCTCTCGAAATCGAGCGACGAGCCGGGCAGGTAGATCAGACCCGAGGCAACGTGGCGCTCGATCAGTTCTTTGATGCGGCCATATGCCATCGGCGCGAAGACACGGTAAGACAGGCCCGAGAACACGTTGGGCAAGACATATCCGTCCGTGCCGTCCCACGGAATGGGGTTGTGAACCATCGCGTCGGTCAGGCCTTTAAAGAGGTTGGCCCAGGCCAGCACCTCGCCGACGGCGGTCTGCACGCCGCGGAAATCCTTAGAGCCAGTGGCCTCGACCGCCTTCGAGAACAGACCGGCAATAAATTCCAGCTTCACTGCAAGTCGGGTGCAGCCATGTAGCGTGAAGCGCGGAATGAAACCCGACGCCGGGAAGAACATGTTGAGCTTCTCGACATCGCCGTAGATGAAGACGTTCTCCCACGGCACCAGAACCTCGTCGAACACCAGAATGGAGTCGTTTTCGTCGAACCGCGACGACAGTGGGTAGTCGAAAGGCGTACCTGCAACGGCGGCGTTCAGCTCGTAGGACGTGCGCGAAATCAGCTTGACGCCTGCAGAATCCATGGGAGCCGTGAAGAGAACGGCGAAGGACTTGTCCTTGATCGGGATGCCGTAATGGGCAATGAAATTGTAGTGTGTCAGCGCGGAACCGGTCGCCACAACCTTGGCGCCCGAGATCACGAGGCCCGCGTCAGTTTCCTTTTCGACGTGGATGAACACATCGCGCACTTCTTCGATCGCCTTGTGGCGGTCGATTGGCGGATTGACGATGGCGTGGTTCCAGTAGTCCAGACGCTCCTGCGATTTGGCGTACCAGTTCTTGGCGTTCTGGGCGTACTCTCCATAGAACCCAAAATTGGCCCCCGGCGTTCCCAAGAACGACGCCTTGTAGTCTGGCGAGCGACCCATCCAGCCATAGGCCACGCGCTGAAGTTCACTAACGGCGTCGCGGCTCTTGACGCAGTCGGCGGCTGACCTGTCGCCAAGGAAGAACGGGTGGGTCAAGTTGTCAGACCCATTGTCGGTCGGAACGCCGATCGTGTCTTTCAGCTCGTGAAACTTGTCGTACCAGCGCGCAACCATCCGCACTGAGTTGCGGAAACCCGGATGCGTGGTGACATCCTTCACACGCTCACCGTGAATATAGATCTCACGTGAGTCCTTCAGGCTGTCGATATATTCCGCACCCGTATAGGCAGCGGTTTTACTCTTGATTTGCTCGTCCATGGTTTCCGCCCTGGGTATTGCTTGCTTGGCACCCGTTCTCGCGTGCAACCTTAAGATGCCGGAGGTCCTCGCAGGATGTCGCCATCATGGTCGCAATTCGAAAATTCCGAAAGGTATCGCTTAATACCGTGCAAAGAGTCTGGTTTTTCGGAATACTCCGCGAGCGGGAGGGAGGGATAAAGCGGCCCTTAGGTTCGGAATAACCGCCACCCAGCCGCTCGGCGCTTCGGCCTTGCCGAAGCTGCTAGCCAATTCTGGCGCTCTAGCGCGACATATTGCCGCACTTAGGTAAGCCAGAAATCGGCCGCAGCTAGCGTGACGGAGGAATTGGGGAGTTGAAGTCCACGGAAAGAACTGCAAAGGTTCTACGTCTGTTCACCCGGACGAGCCCTGAATTGGGCACCTCCGAGGTGGCGCGCATGCTTGGAGTGGCGACCTCGTCGGCGCATGAATTGCTGAATGGGCTGGCGGACGCAGGTCTCTTGCGTAAGCAGGCGCCCGGACGATTCCGGCTTGGGCCCATGATCACAGCGCTGAACCAGGTGATGGCCAGCACTGATCTGATGATCGAGGCCGCGCGCCCAGTCGTGTCCGATTTCGCCCATCGCTACGGACAGACCTGTCATGTAGTCGAGCTTATGGACCGGCATTTGTTGTCTCTTGTCGGCCAGGAGGGAACCAACGCGGTTCGCGTGTCTCGCGACATCGTTTCTCCCGAGACGCCGGTTCACGCCACAGCTCCGGGGCGCATCCTGCTCGCGGAACTTCCTACCCCGGCGCTGCTATCCATCCTGGGCAGAATTGAGCTCACGCAGAACACACCCCGGACGATCGCGCAGAAATCGCTGCTTCGTGACACTCTCTCCAAGGTGCGAGATGCCGCTTATGCGGAGGAAACTGGCGAATTCCTGACGGATCTCGCTACGACTGCGGCACCGATCCGCAATCATGCGGGCCTTTGTATGGGAACTTTTTGCCTCTTTATTCCCGCAGGACGCTTCGAGGCACAGCCTCGGGCTTATGCCAACATCACCCGCGAGGCCGCACACAAGATTTCCACGCGACTGGGTTGGGATCCGCGTCCACCGTCTACCGGCGGCCAGATACAGACCCGGCGAAACAAGGCGAAGGGGGAATGAAATGATCGGCTACGATCCCGGACAGGGGGTTAAATCGCTTGCGCAGCCACGGGTCCATCGGGAGTGCGAGCTTGCGCTTTCCGCCTCTGTCGTCACGATCGGCGCATTTGATGGCGTTCATCGCGGGCACCAAGCGCTGCTCACACGCGTGGTGGACACCGCAGAGCGCTACGGTGTGCCTTCGGTCGTCTATACATTCGACACGTCGCCGAAGGTCGTTTTCCACGGCGCGCTCCAGTTGACGCCCCCAGCCGAGCGGCTTCGGCGCTTCAGCCTATTCAACGTCGATCACATCATCATGGCGCACTTCGACCGCGACTATGCCGCACGGCCGGCAATGTCTTTCATCGCGGAACTCGGACGGCTCAATCCGCGTGAGCTTTGGGTTGGCGCGGATTTCCGTTTCGGTAAGGGCCGCAGCGGAGACGTCGTCTTGCTGAGCAAATACTTCCCGCTCCGCATTCTCAAAGATGTCGCCGCGTGCGACGGGCAGCGGATCTCAAGCACACGCCTCAGGGCGCTGATCGGCGAGGGCCGGCGGGAAGAGGCTCGCCTTCTACACGGCTGGCCGGAGGCAGGCTGTCTCCCCGGCACGATGCTCTGAAACAATGTCCATAACGGGAGGAAGCAGACCGTGCCCTATACCGCGGAACTAAACTCGACGACGATCGATCCCATCGCCTTTCGCAACGCCTGCGGGGGCTTCGCGACCGGCGTCACCATCATCACAACGAAGGTGGGCGACACGGAACATGGCATGACGGCGAACGCGTTTATGTCTATCTCACTTGATCCCCCACTGATTGCGATCTCCATCGCAAAAACGGCGAAGATGCTCGAGTACATCAACAAATCGGGCCGCTACGGCGTGTCCATCTTGGCCGGAGGATCGGAAGCGACCGCGATGCACTTTGCCGGTCGCCCCAACGAAAGCGTGACAGATCCGTTAAGGCAACTCGACGGCATGCCCGTCGCGCGCAATGCCTGTGCGGTGTTTACGACCAGCGTCGAGCAAGCAGTCGATGCCGGGGATCATGTCATTTTTGTCGGGCGCGTGCGCTGCATGGAGGCCTTGGCCGAGGAAACGCCTCTGGTGTTCCATCGCGGCCGGTTCGGAAAGCTGCACGAGGAACGCTCGAACCCGATCCTCAACCCCGATTTCCCATTCGAGGGCGGGCATTGGTAGCGCACGCCTCAAAGCTCGGAACAGTATCACACTATACCGTAGAGGGCATTGGTGCGGGATCAGGTCGTCCGTAAGCTTGATACGTGACAATCGGCTGTAAGGTCCGTTTGTAGCAAAGGAGGGGCGGAGGTTGCCCCCATAGCCAAAAGTGGAGGAAATTATGAGAAACGTTACCATCGATAACGTGACTGATGCCGTGGTCGCATCGCTGGGCTAGCATGGCAAAATCACGGATCGCCAGCGGACGATCATGACCTCTCTGATCCAGCATCTGCACGGCTTCTGCAGGGATGTCAAACTGACCCATGCCGAGTTCCTCGCCGCCTGCGACTATCTCGCGCGCGCCGGGCAAACGTCGAACGACAAGCGACAAGAATTCATCCTTCTCGGCGACATCTTGGGCGTTGAGGTGCTGGTCGACATGATCACCCATCCGGTTGATGGGCCGGAAAGCGAGTCGACAGTACTCGGCCCATTCTATCGCGAGAATCCGCCGATTCTTCCAAAGGGTGCCTCGACCGTCCAGAAGCATTTCGACGGTGAAGAGACGGTCTTTGTCGAAGGCTATGTGCGCGATTCTGACGGCAAGCCGGTTCCCGGCGTGATGATAGACATTTGGGAAGACGCTCCGAACGGTCTCTACGAGAACCACGACCCGGACCAGCCGGACTACAATCTGCGTGGCCGGTTCGAGACCGATGAGAACGGTCACTATGCTCTTGTGGCAGTCCGGCCGGTCCCCTATCCGATCCCCGAGGACGAAACCGCCGGCGAACTGCTGCATTACATGGGGCACCATCCGATGCGTCCCGGGCACCTGCACTTCATCCTGTTCAAGGATGGCTATCGGACGCTGGTGACGCAAATCTTCGATGCGGACAGCGTCCATCTCGATGATGACGCGGTTTTCGCTGTGAAGGAAAGCCTCATCGGGAAATTCGAGAAAGCTCCGAAAGGCGCCGAGACCGATCTTGTGCTGCGCTTCGACTTCGTGCTCAAGGCCGCCGCAGCGAGCAACGCGATCGCGGCTGAATAGCACTGCGGCGACGCGGCGAACTCCGCGTCGCCTTAGGATACCAAGGAACGGCTGGCTGCCATTGCTCCAACCCAAAGTGGGATTTCAATCCTAACCAATCGGAAATTGCATGTCTACTGCCTTGAACCTTGTACCGGTCGTCCCAACGCAGGCGGTGCAACTGACAATTGTACGGGTCGAAGCCTGCATTCTCGATCTGCCGACAACTCGTGCGCATCGTCTGTCAAACACGGAAATCTGGCAACAATCCGTCGTGCTGTGCCGGGTCATCCTTTCCGACGGGACGATCGGATATGGCGAAGGCGCGACGCTGGGAGGCCCCGCTGGTCCGAAGAGAGCGTGGAATCCATCCTAAGCTGCATCCAAGTCTATCTCGCCCCGGCGATCAGGGGTGAAACAGCGACAAAATTCGAGCAACTTTCCCTTGTCCTGTCCCGGGCCGCCTCGCGGAACAACTCTGCCAAGGCCGCCGTGGAGTCTGCGATCTACGATGCGGTCGGCAAATCATTCGATGTTCCCGCCAGTCAGTTTCTTGGCGGCCGAGTGCATGACAGCTTCGAGGTGATCTGGGCGCTCGCCTCGGGCGATGTCGACCAGGAGATAGAAGAGGCCCGCGGGAAACTCGCCCGACGCGAACATCGTCGGTTCAAGGTGAAGCTCGGTTTCAAGCCCCCGCAGGAAGATTTGGCGCGCCTCGCGCGTCTAGTCGAAGCACTTCCGGGATGCGAGTTCATTGTTGATGTCAATCAGGCCTGGACCCCTGCAAAGGCTCAGCGCTGGATGCCCGCTCTCGCCGAGCTCGGTGTCGCGCTCATAGAACAACCCCTGCCGGCTGACGATATGGACGGGCTTGCCCATGTCACCAAGTGCTCAAGGGTTCCCGTGATGATCGACGAGGGCGCATTCAGCAACGCCGAAATCGCTCGCGCGGGCCAGCTTGGCGCCGGCAACGTGCTTTCGCTCAAACTGGTCAAGAGCGGTGGCCTGATGCATATGAAGCGGGCTGCGGCCATCGCGCGGGCTCATGGCATGGAGTTGTACGGAGGATGCTTGCTCGAGTCCGGCGTCGGCGCGGCGGCGCATCTGGCGGTCTTTTCTACCTTGCCTGAGTTGCACTGGGGGACCGAGCACTTCGGCCCCAAGATTCTGGTGACCGATACCACGTTGGGCGAAATCGTCTATCATGACTTCAATATCCACTGCCCGGGCGGCGCGGGACTGGGTGTATCCTTGAACGATGACTTGGTTCGGGATTGTTCCAGAACCGTTTGGGCCTAACAGGCTCCGGCTAGGACTCCGATGGAAGGCGCTCAGATAAAGGATCTGGTGTATTTTCTCACACTGGCTGAGGAACTGCACTTTGGCCGAGCGGCCGAGCGGCTGGGTATCGCCCAGCCGCCCCTGAGCCGGAGGATCAAGCAGATCGAGGACGATCTGGGCGTGCAGCTTTTCAACCGCGGGCGCAGCCAGATCACGCTGACCCAGGCCGGCGAGGCCTACAGTCGCCGAGTGGCCGATATCCTCAAGGATCTGGCTGATGCAAGGCTTGAAGCGCGCCGCATCGGTCAGGGCGCCGAAGGCCGGTTGTGCGTCGGTTTCGTGGGATCGGCGACCTATGGCGTCTTGCCGACCATCCTCAAATCGTTCCGCAGCCACTATCCGCGGATCAATCTGAGTCTTATGCCGATGAACAATGCCGCTCTGAGGAGAGCCCTCGTCCGGCGCGAGATCGATATCGCCATTGCCCGCCCCGATATCAAGGATGCGGAGATCGTTACCCGCGCGCTCATCGAAGAGCCGTTGGTCCTGGCAGTTCCCGATTCCAGCCCGCTGGCCGGAAAACGTGAGGTACGGCTCGAAGATGTCAGTGCCTTCCCAGTCATTCTTTACCCCGAGGCGCCCCGTCCCGGCTTTGCCGACACGGTCATCGGGATCTTCCGTGATCGCGGCGTCGAGCTGGCTGATCGCGTGTTCACCATGGATTTTCAGACAGCGATTTCCCTGGTCTCGGTCGGAGAAGGGGTGTCGATCGTACCCGCCTCCGTGGGCGAGGCTGAGCGCCGGGGTGTCCGCTACGTCCGTCTGGACGAACCGAAGGCAACGACCGGCGTTTCGGCCAATTACCGCGTCGATGCGCAAAGTACCCATATCCGCAAGTTCGTTGAGATCGCGCTGAACGTGACTCGCGCCTCGCCGAGAAACCGATAGATGATACCCGGCTTTTCACCGAGGAAGCAGAGCCTTCCAGTCTGCCGTGGATTGCGGTGACTTCGCCCGTCACGTCGACCAACTCGACAGCCTGAAACGGCAATGGGGCGCGGATTTGCAGCGCCTGGTCGAGTTGTTTCGCTCTTCAGACGTTGCTCCCCAAAGCCAACTCATCGTGCAAAGCGCCCTCAAAGCCATGGCTGAGCGAATTAATCGGCTCGGGTGAGCAATTGGTGAGCAATCTGGTCCCTGAAGCCGCCGCTAAACGTAGGACATTGATAAAACCCTTAACGTAGGATTCCGCCCTCAGCCGGAGCCGACCCCTTATCGGCATAGGGATCGAGTTTGCTCGACCGCTCGGGAAGATGAAACCGGGGTTCGACGCTGTCCGCCCGCAGGTACTTGCGCACGGTGTTCCTCGAAAGGCCGGTGCGGCGGGAGATATCCCGGATCGAGAGGTGATCCCGGTAATGCCAGCGTCGGATGACGCTCAATAACTCCATGTCGATCACTCCGCTGTCCCCCGCGATGCCGCGTGAGACGTGGTGAAAACATGGGTCACTTCTCGATGGAAAAATCCGTGCCTGCCGGGTCAACTCTCAGTGGAAATCAACAGTTTACCGGAAGGTGGCGGTAATCTCCGGGCCCGGTACAACATCGCCCCGACCACCGAAGTGCAGATCCTGATCGCGGGCGAGCGCGAGCCTGAGCTGGTGTCCGCAAGATGGGGCCTCGTGCCGTCCTGGTGGAAGAAGCCGCTCAGGGGCATGCCGGCGACCTTCAACGCCCGGGTGGAGACGGCGGACACGTCTCCGATGTTCCGGGGAGCGTTCCGCGCGCGGCGCTGCATCATCCCGGCGTCGGGATTCTTCGAGTGGACCGGCGAGAAGTCGGACCGGGTGCCCCACTATTTTTCGGCAGCAGATGGCGGACTGCTCGCCTTCGCCGGCCTTTGGGAACGCTGGAAGAGCCCTGAGGGCGAGCTCATCACCAGCTGCACAATCGTCGTTCGCGACGCTGACGACTGGATGGATCGCTACCACGATCGCATGCCGGCGATGCTGCATCCTGACGACTTCGCGGCTTGGCTCGATGGCACCGCCGGCAAGGACGTGCTTCGGCGGCCGCCGCCGGCGCTGCAGGAGTGGATCGTTGCGCGCCGGGTGAACAAGGCCGGGGCCGGTGATGAGGACCCGGAGACGATCGCGCCGGCCCGGGGCGTGTGAGGGCGCCGCGACCTGCCGTCTATTTGCCGAGCTGGAAAGTCTCGCGCTGCTTGTAGGGCAATAGTACCCTCAGGGATTGCCGGGCGGACGGTGCTGGCGTTGGCACCAGCAGCCGCCCATCGAGCATCCAGATCCGGCGACGGACCAGCCCAGGGCGACGCATAAGGCGCCCCAGGCCCTGCCTCAGCAGGAAGGCGGCCTGCATGAACTCGAAGTGCGCGCCAAAGGCGACAGTTCGGGCACGGTGCGTTGAGGTCTGCAATGCTCCGAAGGGGATGTTGGGCAGCACCAGGTCACTCAGCAAACGGTCCTCGTGCGCCCTATCGTCGGGGATCATGGTGTCCCGCAGGTCCAATCCCGTCCAGGCGCTTCCGGTCGCGATCCAGACCGGTCGTTCACCGGCACGGGCGAGGGCAATGAAGCTGTCGCGGCACTGTTCCAGTGGCGCGCTCGAGGATTGCACGATCAGGCCGGGCCAATCGCCCATGACTTCGCCAAGCACGCGGGCCCTGTCATAGCCCGACATGAGCACGAGCGTGCCTCCTCTGGTGAGCGCACCCCACAGATGCGGGGTAGCAAATTCACCTTGGCTGATATTCAGCTAGCGGACCGAGAGCAGCGCCCTCATGGCGCCGCAGGGTGCCCTAAGGGTTTCGGCACGCCTCGTTTGTCGTATTAAGCCTCAATGAGTCATGACGAGTAGCGCGACCGGCTACCAATCGAGCCGTTTATGAGCGAATATCGGACCTTATCGTGATTTGTCGCGACGGAGGCCTGAATGGCAGGGGTTCGGTACCACGGCATCGAGCGACACGAGGAGGTCGATGTCATCTCCCGGCGGGATGATGGCCGGTCCACCCGCAAGAAATTCCTGGACGCGATCGGTTCGCCCGAGGGGACGCTACGGGTGTTCGGGACCTTGTCCCTCATCGCGTTCCTGTTCTCGCCGGTGCCGTTCCTGGCGGAGCTGGTGTTCTTCACAGCGCTCCTCATCTGGCTCATCGGCTACAGCTACAAGGGCCGGACCTGGGACCTGCCGTTCCGGGTGCCCCGCTATCTCGCGGAGAAGGGGTACAAGGACCGATCCACGGGCGCGCTGGGCGAGGGGCTGGTCTACCTGGGCGCGGCCCGGTCCAGCCGCACCGAGAAGTTGGAAGAGGTGTGGGCGACACCGGGTGACACCCGAACGCATCGGCTGGTCGCTGGCACCACCGGCTCGGGCAAGACGGAAGAGATGATGGGCAGCATCTTCAATGCCCTCATGCTCAATTCCGGTGCGGTGATGATCGACGGCAAGGCGTCGCAGCAGTCGTTCGATTCGATCTACCGCATCTGCCGCCTGTTCGGCCGTGAGGAGGAGCTGTTCCTCATCAACTACATCATGGGTGGCCGGGACATTTTCGACGCGACCGCAACGAAGATGTCCAATACCTATAACCCGTTCAGCCTGGGCAGCTCGGCGATGAAGGCCGAGCTCATGAACGGCATGCTTCCGGACGGCAAGAAGGACGTGTGGTCGGAGCGCGCGGTGATGTTCAACGCCGCCGTCATGCCGCTCCTCTCCTTCCTTGCCGAACGCGGCTATGTCCTTTTCAACCCCCGTCTGCTGGTGGACTTCTACAACCTGGACCGGATCGAGAACCTGATCTGGTTCGGGCTCCTCGAGCGCCACGACGGCACGGTGGTGGACCTGCGCGCTGAAGCACCCCAGGACTTCGCCCGCCTCCAGCTCGACCAGGTCTCCGGCCCGATCAAGCTCTATGTCGAGCAGCTGCCGGGCTATGCCATGGCAAAGCCCAAGACGGCCAACGTCCTCGCACCATCGTCGGACCAGGAGATCAAGACGGCGATCGAGGAAGGTCCCGAGGCGATCGCAGCGTGGGCCGAGCGGCATGCCGAAGCCATGGCACGCGGCTCCACGCCCGCCCCCGAAGCCGCCGGCGGTGCGCGTGGGCCGCGACGCCCGGCGCCGCAGCAGAACCAGGGCGCCGATGCGGCGCGGGCCAAGGTCTATGAGCAGCACGGCTACATCACAATGCAGCTGGTGCGGTCCACGGCCCTCCTCACCTTCGAGTACGGCCACGTCTTCAACGTGCTCGAGGGGGAGATCGACTATCGCGACCTGATGCTCAACAGGCGGATCATGTACACGGCCCTGCCGTCGCTCGAGCGCTCGCCGAGCAGCCTCGGCGCGCTGGGCAAGCTGGCGGTGGCGAGCATCAAGAGCGTGCTCGCCTCGCTGCTGGACACGCCATTCGAGGGCTTCCGGCGCGAGATCATCGAAGGCCGGCCGTCGAATTCGGAGATCCCCTACAACATCCTCTGCGACGAGTACGGCTACTACGTCGTCGAGGGCTTTGCCGTTGCCCCGGCGCAGGCGCGCTCGTTCGGTGTCTCGATCACCTTCGGGACGCAGGATCTCGCGGCGCTCAAGAAGGGCGACCCCAACGAGGCCGAGGCGACCTGGGAGAACACCAACCTGCGACATGCGGGCCGCATGACCGGCGGTGAGGAATCGGAGACCTACAAGAAGTTCTCCGGTGCCGCCGGCTCCGCCTTCGTGTCGTCGGCCATGGAGATGACCCACCGGCGGGGCAAGATCGGATCGAAGTTCGACATTTCGGCGCAGAGCCGCGCCGAGCGTGTGCCGCGTCTCAACGTGAACGACCTCAACGGCCAGCAGGACGGCCAGTTCACGCTGGTGGTGGGCACCAAGACGGACGCATCGCGCGGCACGCAGATGGCGAAGGAGGGCGGTGTGCGGGTGGTGCGCTATTCGGCGTTCTTCACCGGCAACGTGCCCAAGGTGCCCTTCTATCGCCTGAACCACTTCGTCGCGGTGAAACCGCCCACGGAGCAGCGCATCCGCCAGATAGCGGCCTCGCAACACATGGAGCGGGCCCTGGCGGGCATTCGGGAAGAAGATATCGAGGCCTTCCTCGAGCTGCCGGAGAATGCCGGGCTCAAGAGCGGCCTCGCGGACTCGGTGCTGACGTTCCTGGTGGCCAGGCTCGCGGAGCTGCCTGCCGACATGACGGATGAGCAGGTGGCGGCCGCCGGCGTCGCCGTCGTGCGCGACTACGTGCAGGAGCGCATGTCCGCGCTGATCGCCGACAAGGTCGCGCAGGAGCTTGAGCCGATCGAGGAGTGCATGCGGGACGTGATCGAGGGCGCGGCGATCGATGAGGAAGATAGGGCCCTCCTGGGCCGTGTCCTGGACGATCTCTGCAATTCCCTGCGCTCCGCCCGTGTGACGGAATTTGCCATGCAGGGCGACGCCGCGCGCCGCGTCAGCCAGGCGCGTAGACTGCTGGCAGCTTAAGGAGCAACGCCATGTTGAAGTTGTCTCTACCCCGCGAGTTCGCGCCACCGATGCTCGAACCCGGCAGCAGCCTTGCCCAGACCGTCATGCTGGACATGGCTCGGGAGCGCGCCATGTCCATGTGGAAGACGCACATGAATGCGCTCGAGGCCACGGTGCGACGGGCCGACGCGGCGTTGGCAGTGGCGGCCGACCCAGATGCGCCGATGACCCAACGCCAGGAAGCCATGGGCCGTGCGCGCGGCTACAAGCAGCATCTCGACACGCAGTGGGCAGGTGTTCAGCAGCAGAGCATCCCCGAGGTGGAGCGGCTGTTCCGGGATCTCGCCACCGGGATTTCCGGGCCCGCGCTCGAGGACTCGATCGGCAGGCTGGTCGCCGATCTTCAGGCGCCGGAGAACCTGCTCAACTTCGAGGAGACTTTCGCCACCGTCGAGGCCGCTCTGCTCGTGGCGCGCCGGAAGCCCGAGCCAGAGCCCGGGTACGATGCCGAGTACGAAGTGCCGCGGGGCTTCGCCGCCCCCACGCCCTACTGATAGGAGGCGGAGATGGGGCTCGAGGTCAGCGACAAGCCTGTGTTCGATAACAGGGAGGCTGCAGGTGAGGGTTGGTCCATCTTCGACAATGGGGGCGGAGAGGCGGGCCCCTGGACCCTGAGCCGGATCGACGCCATGGACGATCCGGATCTACCTGACGTGCTGTTCGATTCGGACGAGGCGGCTTGGGCGTTCGTCCGGGAGCGGGCGGATGGCGGGAGCGCGTATCACCTGGGGGCGCTCCGCTTCCTGGAAGAGCACAATCCCATCGAATATGCGGCGATCATGGACGATCAAGTGGCGCTGCAGGCGGCCCGGAGCGCGTTCGAGCCCGGCATCTAACCGCGCGCTGCACGCCAGGTTTGCATAGGGGCGCCTTACGGCGCCCCTTTTTCATGGCTGATCGCGTTGGCCGAGAATTCGGCCCTAAGCTGTACCGCCAGGAGCTTGAGCATGGCGAGCCGTTCATCGGGGTTTGCGGTGGCGGCGACGAGCTCGGTGTACTTCTCCGCTGCCCTGCGGCCGAGGTCGATGGGTGGAATTGAAGCGCCGCCGGCCTTGGCGACGCGCGCGATCGTATCCACCACTCTCCCCATCAGCTCAGGGTCCACGCCGGCGCCCGCCGGATCGACACGAGCTTCACTGCCGCCCATTTCGCCGGGGTCTTCGGTGCGCATGCAGCCTTGACCGGTCAGAATCCAGCCCGGGTTGAAGCCGAGCGCCGCGATCTTGAGCAAGGTCTCGCCACTTGGAACGTTCCTTCCGCTCTCGATCGCCTGCCACGTCGTGAACCCGATGCCCAACCGGTCCGAGAAATCGCGCTGGGAAAGGCCGGCTCGTTGCCTAATCGCGTGCAGGCGTCCGCCAATCTCCTTCATCGCCCTTCCCGTGCTCAATGTGCTTCGAGCCGTCTAGCCGGCCGCCGAATTCGGCTAGCCTAGCCACAATAAAGAAGGGGCGCCATGGCGCCCCTTCTGCTGTCTCTTCTGCCAGAACGCCCGCCTTTAGCCACGCGGCCTCAGGGGACGCGCGCTGTCCACTCAGCGCCGCCGGAGGCGAGAGGCAGCGCGTAGGCCTGTTCGCTCATGGTGTTGACCACCGGCACGTCAAACGGCTTCCAGGGCAGGCTGTTCCAGATGGAAGCGAGGGTCGAGGTGTAGTTGACCGTGACGAGGGCCACCTGCACAGGCTTGTTGGACACGGCTCCAAACGATCCAGCCGCCCCGCTGGGGAACACGAAGGCGGAGCCCACCGCGAGACCAGATGCGCCCAAGCCGTCGCTCCAGCGCACGACATAGCCGTTCTTTGCGCCGTTCGGGCCCACGCTCGAGAGGATGATCGAGGAGCTTGCCTCAACCGGCGAAAGCAGCGCCCGGCCGGCGGCGAGGATCGCCGCGGCCTCGGCATTCGTGATGCTGCTATCCATTGCCGAGGTGTAAGCCACAGCATAGGCCGCGTTCACGACCCGGTTCCTCACCATCATGATGTCGGAAAAGCCGACAGCCATGACATAGACGAAGAGCATCAGCGGCAAAACGAGCGCGAATTCGACCAGCCCCAAGCCGCGTGTGTCGTTCAACACGCTCCGCAGGCTGCGAAGACGCGGCAAGTCGTCAGAATACAGGGGCCGGCGAGGAGCCGGTGCTGTCGTATTTGGCATAGGGGTCAACCTTCGCTATTGCACCGGATATGATGAAGCGCCGTCCGTTGCTGAGGTTGTTGAGGGAACTGCTCCAGTAGGCGCTCATGGACGGAAGCGTCAGGCCGGTCCGGATGAGATACACCGAGGCCCCGCTGGTGGCGGTGACAGAGAAGGCAGCGCCGTTGATGGCGCCACCGGTGACGGCAGGTGGAATGGCGGCACCCCCAGCCACCGCTTGCACTCCGATCTGCAGGCCGCTGCTGCAAGCAGCGCCCGTGAGAAAGGGAAGAACCTCTCCCTGGCACACCGTCGCCCGGATCTTGTCGGAGGCTGCGGCGACCGTGAGACCGTCGAGGCCTCCCTTGGTAATCATGCGGGCCGCATCGGCCGTTCGGGTATCGAGGACCTGCTGGGCTATCATCGCCGCCGAGACCTCGAGAATGGTCGTGGCGACGAGGAGGATTGGCGGCAAGACCAGGGCGAATTCGATCAGGCTGGAGCCCCGCTGATCGCCCCAGAGACGCCGTGGCAGGCGAAAAACAGCGACCATGACCTTGGCCCCCTTACTGGTTGCCGGCCAGGGTGCCGCGCTGCTGCATCTGAGCGCTGACGGTGCCGAACGTGTCGGCCGAGTCCCCGAGAGTGGCGGTGGGTGCGCAGGTGGGTGCGCAGGCGAAGGTGGAACGCTGGCCGAGGCCGTGCTGCACCGTCACCATTCCCTTGGTGCTGCGCGCGACGTTGATGACCGCCTCGACCAGAACGCGCCCATTTCCGTCCAGCATCAAAAGGTTGGTCGTTCCGAAGGCCTTGCCGGTGATGAGCGATACATCCTTCACGCCCGTGGCCGTGACTTCGGCGATTGCGGGGTTGCCCACGGACACCACGCGAGCACCTGCCGGCACGGTGAAGGCGCGGGCCTGATCGAGTGAAACAACGACGGTGGCGGGGATTTCCGGCGGCGCATCGCCGCCCAGGGCGGCTGCGGGCAGGCCCACCGCCAGAAGCACGGCGCTGAGCGCCAGAGAACGGAACATACGCGGCTCCTTGCCTTGATTAAGCTTGATGTCAATCATTCTATCCCGCATCTGGCCGCGGTGTCATCGGCGCAGCGGAGCTCAGAACAAAATACCAGCGATGACCTTGCGTAAATGAACAACACTAAGCAACGATGCGTGACGATCGGTCCACCCCTTCCCGTGGAATCTCTCGCCCAAAGCGCAGAGGCGAGCACATCAGCAGGCCATTGGATCGATAAATGCGGCCAGGTGATCCGACGAGCGGCGCATAGCCTTAATAAGATGCACAAAGAACCAATCAGTTATATTGACCATGCGTAAAGCGTCAGTTAAGCCTATCTGCCGACCGCTGTTCGGGCGGTCCTTTCAACGGAAAAGGCTTCACTCATGAAGAACGTGGTTTCCAAGGCCGTCGCGGTGCTCAACAACGACAGCGGCGCCTCGATCGTCGAGTACGGTGTGCTCACCCTCGGCATCGTCGGCGTGGCCGGCGTCGCCGTGACCAGCCTGAGTGGCAGCATCACCACTCTCATGACCAAGGTCGGCACCGCGATCGCCGCCGCGAAGTGAGCCGCGCCGCCGGCGAGGGGCCGGGGTAGTTGGGCCCGGCGCTGAGGGAGCTGTGCCCTCAGCGCCGATAAGCATAGATGAGAGCCACTACGTGACGTAGAGTGATATTGACGCACGATAAACGTCACATTAAGCCTCTCTGTGGCCGCGCGTCGGCGCGTCCTTTCAACGGAAAAGGCTTCACTCATGAAGAACGTGGTTTCCAAGGCCGTCGCGGTGCTCAACAACGACAGCGGCGCCTCGATCGTCGAGTACGGTGTGCTCACCCTCGGCATCGTCGGCGTGGCCGGCGTCGCCGTGACCTCCATCGGCACCAACATCACGGCGCTGATGACCAAGGTCGGCACCGCGATCGCCGCCGCGAAGTGATCGCGCTTCCCCGGTCATGAGCCGGGGTGAGTGCTGGCCCGCCGCGGGGATGGGCCAGCACTAACCTTTCAGGAGGCTGGCATTGACGATTGATCTCGCATCTCGACTACTGTTTTCGGCATTTATGCTGGCCGTCGTCGTGTGGGACGTTGTCGCCCTCCGGATTCCGGATCGCCTTGTTCTGCTGATCCTTGCGACGTTCGTGGTCGTGGCGGCACTCCAGGGGCTGTCCTACGAGGATCTCCTCTCGCACGTCGCGGCAGGCGTCCTGCTCTTCTCATTCTTCCTGGCGGCTGCTGTCGTCGGCCCGATGGGCGGCGGCGATGTTAAGCTTGCCGGGGCCATTGGACTGTGGGCGGGCCTCGGTCAGGACTTCGCTTATTTCGGACTGCTCGCTGGTCTCTTCTATTACTTGCTCATGGCCGTCGCCTATGCGGTCCGCATGCTGGCCTTCTGGACGCCCATGCCCTTGCCGTCGATGCCGGCGCTGCCGTGGGTGAACGATCTTCTCTCCGGCAACAAGTCCTTCATGAAGTGCGTCATTCCGTTCGGCCCTCCGCTGGCGATGAGCGCGCTCGTGTTGGCGTGGGCATAGGAACGCGGCAATGGACATGAAGCGCATTCTGGTGGCGGGCGGCGCGGTGGTGGCGGGCGGAGCAGCTTTCCTGCTGGTCCTGGCGAACTCTCAGCCGCCAGAGCCCGTCGTCCTGGTGCAGCACGCGCCCGAGCCGGCAGAGCCCGGCTTCGACGTGACCGATATCCTGGTCGCCACGCGCGCATTTGAGGTCGGCGATCGGCTGACGCCGGCCGACGTGAAGTGGCAGCACTGGCCGGCCGACAGCATTCCGTCCACCGCCATCACGCGTGCCGCCTCGCCCGACGCGATCGAGAAGATTGCCGGATCGGTGGTGAGGCTCCAGGTCGCGCAGGGTGAACCGGTGGCCCGGCAACGCGTGGTGGGCAAGGGTGAAGCCGGCTTTCTGGCGACTATGCTGCCGAGCGGCATGCGGGCCATGGCTGTTCCCCTCGACATGAGGGGTGGCCGGTCGGCTGGTGGCTTCATCTTGCCCCAAGATCGGGTGGACGTGCTGGTCACGAAGATCGAACCCAGCACGGCCCGTGCGGGCGGGCCCCCCTCGGCCAGCGCGCGCGCGCTGCTCGAGGATATCCGGGTGCTCGCCATCGGACAGCAGCTGTCCGACGCGAACGCCCAGGGGCAGCGGACCGTCGTCGGCGAGACGGCGACGCTCGAAGTGACGCCGGGGCAGGCCGAAGCGCTTGCCGCGGCGATCAAGGCATCAAGTGGTGAAATAACACTGGCTCTGCGCCCGTTCGGGGAAAAGCCCACGAGCGACGCAAGTGACCAGAATAAAGGGTCATTTATGACCGTGCGCTTTGGAGTGGTTCGTTAGAGGTCATGTCTTTACGTAAAGGAAAGGCGTGATGCGACCTCTGCGGGTAGTGAGTTTTGTCTTCGGGGGGGCACTTGCATTGTTCACCTCTGTTGCCCCGGCGGCCTTCGCCGGGAGCAAGGGTGGTGACAGGGTCGATGGCCTTCCTGCATACGACTCCTTTTCGGAGTCGTCGCAAGCCCAATCCGACGCCACGCGCCGCGTGGTCGAGATCGGTGTGGGGCGGTCCGTAGCCGTCGATCTGCCGGCTGCGGCACAGAACACCTTCGTCGCCGAGCCCAAGGTGGCTGCCGCCGTCATGCAGACGGCGCGCAAGCTCTACATCACCGGGCTGAGCGACGGATCGACAACCGTTCTCGTGAGCGGCGCGGACGGCCGTCAGGTCGCGACCGTGGAGGTGCGCGTGACGCGTGACACCTCGGGCCTCGCCGCGGCCATCAGCTCGGCTGTCCCCAATTCCCGCGTGAGTGTCCGGGCCTCGGGCGACAGCGTCATCCTTTCCGGGGCGGTGCAGTCGTCCGGCGAAGCCGCGCAGATCGTGGACATCGCCCGTGGTTTCGTCTCTGCGCCGGAGAAGGTGGTCAACGCCATGACCTTGCGCGCCCGCGATCAGGTCATGCTGAAGGTCACGGTCGCCGAGGTGCAGCGCAACGTGCTCAAGCAGCTCGGCGTTAATGGCTACGGCAACTGGCAGATCGGCGACATCGCCTTGGGCGGGGTGCTTGCGACGCCCTACGGCATCGCTGGAAAGGCGCTGACCAGCAGCGTGGCAACGGTGGCCGGCCAGAACGGTCAGCTCTCCATCCAGGCGATGGAACAGGTCGGCGTCGCCCGGCTGCTGGCGGAGCCCACGCTGACGGCGATCAGCGGCGAAACGGCGAAGTTCCTCGTCGGTGGCGAGGTCCCGATCCCCACCGGTATCACGTGCTCCAACAACAACACGTGCCAGCCGAGCATCGAGTTCAAGAAGTTCGGTGTGACGCTCAACTTTACCCCCTCGTTCTGGCGGAAGGGCGCATCAGCCTGCACATCGAAACGGAGGTGAGCGAGATCGATAACCAGAACCAGCTCACCTACAACGTCTCGTCGTCCCAGACCTTCACCATCCCCGGCTTCAAGATCCGCAAGCAGGCCACCACTGTGGAACTGCCGTCCGGTGGCACGCTGGTGACGGCGGGCCTGATCCAGGAGGGCAGTCGGCAGGCCATCAACGGCATTCCCGGCGCGATGGATGTTCCCGTTCTCGGTGCGCTCTTCCGGTCGCGCGACTACGTGCGGCAGGAGACGGAGCTGGTGATCTCGGTGCAGCCGATGATCGCTCGCCCCATGGAGGCGCGCAAGGTCACGCGGCCGGACCAGGGCTTTGCCGATGCGCCCGATCCGCGGACCATTTTCTTCGGCCAGGTCAATCGCGTGCTGGGTGGCCCGCAGCCGCCGGCGCCGGCGTTCGCGCCGGGCCAGTTCTACGGCCACATCGGCTTCATTCTCGAGTGAGGGGCGATTGATGTTTCAGATCCGCAAGTTCCACGGGTTGCTGGCGGTTGCCATGCTCGCCTTCACTGCGGCAGGCTGCTCCAGCGACCCATACTGGACCGAACCCACCTATCCTCTCGACTATCGGCAGCGCCATCCGATCGAGCTCGCCGACGAGCGCCAGGTGCTCGAGGTCTTCCCGCGTTCCGCGCACCAGCTCGATGCACGGCAGGCGGCTGATGTACGGGCGTTCGCCCGGAGCTATCAGGTCAAGGGCAAGTCGATCCTGCAGATCATCGCCCCGACCGAGCTCGTCCCGGGGCAGACGAAGGAGCTGGTGAACCCCTACGTCCGCCACACGCTCGAGGCGGTGCGCCAGACGCTCATCGGCTCGGGCGTTCCTCGGCAGAACATCCACATCAAGTATCTGCTGGGCAGCGGCGGCGAGACGCCCCTGCGACTGGCGTTCATGACGATGGTCGCCCGGGTGACGCACGAGTGCGGCAAGTGGCCGTTCGATCTGGCCGCCGGCAACGGCACGGAAGGCTGGCAGAACGAGCCCTATTGGAACTTCGGCTGCGCCTACCAGGCCAATCTGGCCGGGCAGGTTGCCGATCCCCTGGATCTGGTGCGCCCGCGTCAGGAGACGCCCGGCGACCTGGTGCGGCGGGTGGGCGATATCGAGCAGGTGCGTGACGGAAAGGACCCCTCCACGGCCTGGCCGACCAACTCTGGCAGCAGCGGGCAGCAGGGGTCTCAGGGAGGCACGCAGTGATGCTCGCCGCCGTTTCCACCCCATTCTCGCGCATGGCGCTGGTCGCGCTCTGCCAGTCTGCCGGAGTGCGCACGGCCGTCACCGACGCCTGCGCGCATCCGACCATGGCCCGTGTTCGGCCTTCCGTGGCCGTCGCCGGCGTCGATCGTTTCGAGCACCTGGTGACGGAGGCGACGGAGTCCTGCCGCCTTGGGATCGTCATCTATGAAACCCCCATGGGCGCAACTCGTGACCAGATCATGAGTGAGCTCCGCCAGGTGGCGGATTTCTGCGATGAGACCACGAACGTGTTCGTGGTCGGTCACGAGAACGACGTGCTGCTCTACAAGACGCTGCTGGAGGAGGGTGTTGCCGACTACCTGGTCGCTCCCATCACTCAGCAGGATGTTCTGAAATCCCTGTCGAACCGTCTCGCGACGCAGGGGCAGGGCGAGGCTGGGGCGCTTTTCGCCGTGGTCGGCGCACGCGGGGGCGCCGGCGCGACGACGGTCGCAGCCAATCTCGCCTGGTTGCTGGCCACCGAGCGCCAGCACAACACCTGCCTGCTCGATCTGGATCTTCCGTTCGGCGGGGTAGCGACGGCGTTCGATTGCAACCCCGACCCGGAAATCTCCTCGCTGCTCTACACCCCGGAGCGGATCGCCGATGCGGAGATGCTGGACCGGCTCGTCGTGCGCAAGACCGAGCGCCTGGCGCTCCTCTGCGCCGCCCCGGATCTGGAGCGCGCCCGCCGGCGCACCAGGACGGAGGGGCAGAGCCACCTGTCGTCCCTCCTCCGCGCAGAGTTCCAGTCGTCCATCGTGGATCTCCCCCTCGAATGGAACAAGGCCTCCGAAGAGCTGCTGGAGAACGCGACAAAGGTCGTTCTGGTCACGACGCCCGACTTCGCTGGCATTCCCCACGCGCAGGTGCTTCTGCGGCACCTGGCGGAGCTGCGCACGGACTCGCCGATCGTGGTTCTCAATCAGGTCGGCACCCGGGACAAGGACGAATGGCCGGTCTCCGAGGTGAAGCGCGCGCTGGGCCTGCCCGTGATCGAGATCGCGGCCGAGATGAAGGCGTTCTCTGCAGGGGCTGTGCAGGGGCGCCCGCTTTCCGATCTGGTTCCCTCCCATGCAGCCGCCAAGGCCTTTCGCAAGGTGGTGGATGAACTGGTGGGGCCTCAGGACGTGGTGGCCTCGGCGGGGCTTGTCCAGAGAGCCCGGGCTGCGATCGGCGCGATGCTGCGGAGCTCGCGTTCCGGCGACAAGGCCAAGAGCGGGACGCCCAAGAGCGCTGATGCGCCTGCCGTCGCGCAGATCGTGAGCGGCGAGGCGGAAGCCGGCGCAAAGCCGCGCTCCTCCATCCTGGAGCGACTGCCATTCATCCGGCTGAAGCACAAATCGCAGTGAGCAGGGGAGGCCGCTTTGAGTTTGTTCGGATCGAGGAAGGCGCCAGCTCAGGCCGTGCCGAAAGTCCAGGAAGAGGTTCCGGCCGCGCCGGCGCAAGACGCCCTCCGAGCGGCCTCGGAGCCACGTGCGGTCGTCAGCGCCGAAGATCGCGCCCGGTTCGACACCGTGTGGACCCGGTGGCACTCGAAGTTGACCCAGAATTCCGATGTGATCGCCGCCGGGGCCACTCCGGACGTTGCATCCGGGCGTGTTCGCGAGGCCCTGCAGCAGATCGCCGCCAATGACCCGGCCAATCTGCCGAGGACGGATCGCGAGAGGCTGATCGACTCGATCACCGCAGAAGTCGTGGGCTTCGGGCCGCTCGAGGAGCTTCTGGCGCAAGACGATATCAGCGAAATCATGGTCAACACCGCCAACGCGATCTACATCGAGCGCGGCGGTCGCATGGTCAAGACGGACCTGACTTTCCGCAGCGAAGATGCGTTGGTGCGCATCTGCCGGAAGATGGCGCAAGCTGTCGGGCGCACGGTCGATACGCAGAACCCCATGTGCGACGCGCGCCTACTCGATGGTTCGCGCATCAACATCATCGTCCCGCCCCTGGCGGTGGACGGCACCCACCTGACCATTCGCAAGTTCAAGAAGGACAAGCTGGTCCTCAGTGATCTCGTCAAGTTCGGCGCCCTGACCGAGGAGGCAGCCGAAGTTCTGAGGATTATCGGGCGGGTCCGGATCAATCTCATCATCTCGGGCGGCACCGGCTCCGGCAAGACGACCCTTCTCAACTGCCTCACCGGGTCTATCGACCAGAATGAGCGTGTCATCACCTGCGAAGACACCGCGGAACTGCAGCTGCAGCAGCCGCACGTTGTTCGGCTGGAAACTCGGCCGGCCGGCAGCGAGGGGGCGGGTGCTGTCGCCATGCAGGATCTGGTGCGCAACGCCCTTCGCATGAAGCCGCACCGGATCATCGTCGGCGAAGTGCGCGACGCCGCCGCGATCGATCTGATCCAGGCCATGAACACCGGTCACATGGGGTCGATGGGCACCATCCATGCCAACGACCCCCGTGGTGGCCTTGCCCGCCTCGAGGCGTTGATCCGCACGGGTCCGGGCTATCAGTCCTTGCCCAGCCACATCATCCGCAAAGATATCTGTGACTCTCTCGATCTGGTTATTCAGACGCAGCAGCTTTCGACCACCGGCAAGCGGGTCATCACCCACATCACCGAGATCGGAGGCATGGAAACCGACAGCATCGTTACCCAGGATATCTTCAAGTACGACTTCAAGGCCAACGTGCTCAAGGGAATGGGCGTGTTGCGCCCGCGCTTCATGGATCGCGCCGCGCAATACGGGGAGCAGGACAACCTGCTCAGGGCTCTCGATCTGGCCTCGGGAGATCGTCTATGACCAACGGGCTACTGCTGGCCCTGCTGGTGGCCGCAACCGTCGCACTCGCCGTTCTTGCGCTGTTCTACGGGACGTTCTTCGGCGGAGCTGCGGCAGGTCGCCGAATGCGCAATGTCAAAGACCAGGCGCCCGTGTCGATCCGCGGGTCTGGGGCCGAGGCGGAACGGCTGCGGCGGGCACTCCTCGCCACCCGACTGGAGGAAGTGGCGCGGCAGGAACGTGATCGTCGGCGCTTGCCGCTCAAGACGCTGCTCCACCAGGCCGGGCTCACCTGGACAACGAAGAAGTTCGTGCTGATCTCGATTGGCGTCGGCGTGGCCGTTTTCATCGCCGTGATGATCGCCTTGGGCAACCCTTTCCTGGCCCTGGCGGCCGGCCCCGCCGCCGGCATCATCGGGCCGAGAAAATACGTCCAGCACATGCGCGCAAAGCGCATCCGGCAGTTCGTGAAGGAGTTGCCCAACGCGATCGATTCGATCGTGCGCGGCACCCGCGCCGGGCTGCATGTCAACGAATGCGTGCGTCAGATCTGTCGGGACGCGCAGGAGCCGGTGCGGTCCGAGTTTCGGCAGGTGGCGGATGCGCAGATGCTGGGACAGACGCTCGCAGAGGCGATGGAACGGCTCAGCCAGCGCATCCCGGTCGAAGAGACCCGCTTTCTCGCCCTGGCGCTGTCCATCCAGGCCAGCGAAGGCGGTGGCATCGCCGAAGCGCTCAGCGGCCTGTCGAACACCATGCGGGAACGCATCAAGCTCCACGACAAGATCGGCGCCATGAGCGCCGAGGCGCGCTCCGGCGCGGCATTGCTGGCTGCGCTGCCGCTCGCCGGCGTGGCCATGAACTACGCGACCGACGCTCACAAGACTGCGCTGCTCTGGACGACCACCACGGGTCAGATTGCGCTTGTGGCGAACCTCGGCTGGCTGGTGATCGGCTTCTTCGTCATGAAGAAGATGCAGGATGTGAAGGTGTAGCATGCAGCCTGCTGTACTAGCGGTTCTCGTGAGTGTGCTTGCTGGCCTGTCGGTGTGGGGCTTGGCGAGCCTCGTGACGCCATCGGCAAAGAGCCGGCGGATCAAGACCTATGTGGAGCGCGCAGGCGCGGCCTCGGCGGCTGGAGAGGCCGCCGAGGGACTGACCTGGCGCGAGCGGCTGGCCGATATCGTGGTTGGCACGCTGAACCTGCGCAAATGGCTCGAGCTCGACACGATGCGCGAGAAGCTGCAGCGGGCGGGCAAACGGGGAACCCGAGCGGAGACCATGTTCCTCATGGCGCGCTTCAGCACAGCTGTTTCGCTTGCCGTGATCGCGGCCTTCTACGCCTTCGTGCTGCATGTCCCCGACCTTCCGATGCCGGGCCCACTTGGGATCGTGTTCTTCGCAGGCTACGTCGGGTTGAAGGTTCCGGAAACGGTGCTTGACCGGGCCGCGCAGGCCCGGGCCGCGTCCATCAAGGGTGCGTGGCCCGATGCGCTCGACCTGATGCTGATCCTGGTTGAGGCGGGCAAGACCGTCGAGTTCGCCTTTCGGCGCGTGGTCATGGATATCGGCGGCCGGTCCCAACCGCTCGCCGAAGAGCTGACCATCACTCTTGCGGAGCTGACTTTCCTGCCGGAGCGGCGGCAGGCCTACGAAAACCTCGGAACGCGGACGGGGGTCTCTGAAGTCCGCAGTACCTGCATGGCTGTGATCCAGGCGGAGGAGAAGGGCACATCCCTCGGCTCGACGTTTCGAGCCCTCGCCGCCGATGGGCGCGCGGCGCGGATGGCGGCCGCCGAGAAGAAGGGCGCATCGATGGCGACCTACATGACCGTGCCCGTGATGGTCTTCTTCCTCCCCCCTCTCATCATCCTTTCGGTGATCCCCGCCCTCATCGATTTCATGAAGTGGAACTGAGCGATGAAACAGAAGCGTCAAGCATTTATGTCGCGTCTTCGCCAGGTTCTCGGGTCGGACCGCGGCAATGTCCTCGTCCTGGTCGGGCTGATTATCGCGGGCCTCATCGGGGTCGGCGGACTTGCCGTCGATTATGCGCGCGCGTCAGGCCTGTATCAGAAGCTGCAGCAGGCGACTGAAATCGCCGTTCGCGAGGCGGTGCGCGGCAAGTCGGACGCCGAGGTCAAGAACTTCGTCTACGGCCAGATGGACGCCTACATGAAGTCGCTGGGCTTTTCGTCGGCCCAGGCCAGCATCACCCTCAACCTCTCCCGGGGAGCTGATGGCGTCGTCAAGCTCACGGCCCAGACCGCGTACCAAAGCTTGTTCGGTGCCTTGTATTCCGTGGCTGGGTACACCATGGACGTGGGCGCCGCGGCGACCGCGCGGGCGCTCTGCACGCCCCCGGCGGCGCAGACGCAGTGGGTGTCTGGTTCGGGCACCTGCCCCGGCGGCCAAGTCGGCACGATCACCTTCCAGAAGGAGCAGACCCGGGCCGCCACCTGCGCCTCGGAAACCGCTGTTCCGGTGTGGGGCTCCTGGACCGATACCGGCAAGCAGCAGAACGTGGTCAACACCTGCTACACGCCCTGCGTCGTGCCGGCGGCGCAGACCCAATGGGTGAGCTCGTCGGCGGCGTGCCCGGCGGGCTACACGGGCTCGAACACCTGGGAGGCGGAGCAGAAGCGCACCGCCTATTGCCCCAGCCCCAGCGCCACCCCGGTTTGGAACGCCTGGGCGGCGACCGGGACCACGCGGAATGCGAGCAACACCTGTGCGCCGCCGCCGGCGCCGTGCGTCGCGCCCGCGGCTCAAAAGCAATGGGTTGATCGCTCGGCCTCCTGCCCTGCAGGGCAGACGGGACAGGCGCTGTGGCAGGCGGAGCAGCAGCGCAGCGCCTACTGCCCGGCCTCCACGGGCGCCTATCAGTGGAACAGCTGGGCCGACACGGGCAGCGTTCGGAACCAGACCAACAATTGCGTCCAGAATCCCGGCGACGCGATCTGGACGGTGCCGGGCACGTATCAGTGGACGGTGCCGCCCGGCATCACCTCGATTTCGGCCGTCGCTATCGGCGGAGGCGCCGGCGGCGCCTGGACCTACAACAGCGTGTCGTTCCAGTACAACGGCGGCCAGAGCTCCGTGACGGGAGGCAGTTTCACCTTGACCGCGAACGGCGGCACCAAGGTCAACGGCGGGTGTGGCGGCTCCAAACAGGGGGGTGGTTGCGGAGGCGCTGGCTATGTCGCTCCCTCGCTGTTTGTCCAATACGTCGCCGCCGGCGGAGGCGGGGCCGGCGGGTATTCCGGAAATGGCGGCAAAGGCGGCACCTCGCGGGCGAAAAATCAGACCGCCTACGCGCCCAAGGTGGGGACTGGCGGTGCCGGCGGCGGCGGCGATGCCGAGCTGACCAGCACCTGCAATCCGGGTGTGACCAAGGTGGCCGGCTGTCAAGGTCAGGGCGGCGGCGGCGTGGGTCTCTATGGGCAGGGACCGGACGGTGCGGCCGGCGGACTGAACGGGGGTTCCGGCGGCGGGAATGGCGCGTGGTCCACTTATCAGGCGAATAGCGCCAACGGCGGGTCCTGGGGCGGTGGCGGCGGAACGGTCACGTTCGGCGCGCCGCAGCAGAGTGGCGGTGGTGGTGAGCTCAGCTGGGCGAACAACATCACGGTGACGCCGGGCCAGGTGCTGACCGTCGTCGTGGGCGCCGGCGGCAACAATGCGCCGGTCCTGCAGGGCGTCGTCTATCTCGGAATTGGCAAGGGCCAGGGCGGCGCCGTTCGCATCCTGTGGGGTGGCGGTCGCTCCTTCCCCAGCAACGCGTCGTGGTGAGGGAGGAATGCAGATGAAGCGCTTCATGGTCATTGCGATGGGCGCAGCGTCGCTCGCGCTGGCGGGATGCTCCTCGGTGCCCGGAGAGGAGGTCACGGCTCAGGCCTCGCCAGAATCTCCCGCGGGGATCATCGCGCGAGCGAAGCAGCTTGAGGCGGTGGGACAGCGAGAGCAGGCCGCGGCCGTGCTTCGCGTCGCCGTGGCGCGTGATCCCGGAAACCAGGCCCTCCGGGCGGCCTACGGCAAGAGTCTGATCGGAACGGGCGCGCTGGGCGATGCCGAGGAGGTGCTCGCTCGGGCGCACACGCCCGACAATCCCGACCCCTCGATCCTGGTGGCGCAGGGCGTCGTGGCCGCGCAGAAGGGCGACCAGGCGACGGCGCAGGCCTATTTCCGGCGGGCCCTCAACCTGCGTCCCGGAGATCCCGGCATCGAAGCGAACCTCGCTCTCAGCCTCGCCATGGGCGGAAGCAAGCAGGAGGCGGAGCAGATGGCGCGTTCTGCCGCTGGCAGCCCCGCGGCGGATGCTCGGGTGCGCCAGACGCTCGCGATGGTCCTCTCCCTGCAGGGCAAGGATGCGGAGGCCGAGGCGGTCTATCGCGAAGATCTGCCGCCGGACCAAGCCGCCAGCAACGTTTCGATGCTGAAGAAGATGCGCGCGCCGGCGAAGGGCCGCAGCGCCTGATCCAAAAACGACCGCGGGCGACGAACCGAAATTCGCCGCCCGGCCGGTTGGCTCATTTCAGGGATAGAGCCAACGCATCAGTGTTTAGCGAGAGCTGCAGCGCCGCAAAGAGCCAGTTCGTGTCGGCTTATTGGGCCAGTTCGGTACCTCAGTGCGAGTGGGCCGCGGATCAGGCCCGCTGGAACGCAAAAAGGGCCGCATCGAGCGGCCCCTTTTCGTTGATGACCGGTGCTCGTCCCGTCAGGAATTGAGGCTTTCGGAGAGTTCAACCAGCTGGAAGGTGTTGGCGACGGCATCATGGATCGAAAGGCGCTCCTCCACCTCCTCGCCGTCGCCCTTGGCGACGAACAGGAGCGTGTCGCCCATCAAATAGAGGGTGCGGTCCGCGCGGTTCGGGTCCGCGCCCCATGACACCGACACGTCGAACCCGCCGTTGTCCACGCTATAGGTGGCGCCTCCACGCTCATAGGAGCCGTCCTCGCTTCCGAAGAGGTCCAGGGCGGCCACGATGCGCGGATCGATGCGCTGGCCCTGTAGCTGGGCGCGGAGCGTATTCACCATGCGCACGAGCTGCGCGTCTTCTTCGTCAAGATCCTCGACCGTCATCCTCGCCTCCCGCCAGCTTGATGGCCCGCAATATGCGCCCACTCGGCCTTTTGCGCCATCCGGCCGGCGCGCCTCAGAGACATGCACCGTTCGGGCTTTGCGTCAATAAGCGATTATAAACGACGATGAAGCGTGATAAGCTCGCGCCGCGCCATTCACCATGATCGAGAGGAAGTACAATGAATACGCGCCCGGGCAACCCGCGTCCCGACACCCCCGATGCACGTCGGAAGACCGATGGCCGCCCGCGCTCGCCGGCGGCAGCTGCGCCGCGCGGGCCGGAGGCGCAGGCGCGGCCGGCGGATGGCGCCGGAACCCGCCCGCAGACGGCGAAGAAGGCCTCCCAGCCCACCCGGAATGTGCCCGACCTCAACGTCCGGCAAGTCCCGAACATTGCGATCAGGGTAGAGGAGGTCCTGACCAGCAAGGACACGCTCACCGGGACTGAGGTCGCGAACACCGTCAAGGGCGTGGACATCTCCACTGGCCAGCAGCGTTACGTGACGCTGATGAGCTCCCTGCGTGCAGCGGAGATCCTGCCTGTGGCGCCTACCAGCAATGAATCGTTCGAGGAGCGGGAGGTTCGCCTCCACAACAGCTTCAACAACCGCCCCATGCTGGACCGATACAAGCCCGGCGCTGTCGTCGGCTTCGACTCCGTCTATGAGATCGAGGGCAAGCGGACGCTGTTCGCGAAATGGCCGTCCCAGGTTGCGGCGCCGGTCGCCTACGAGGAAGCCCGTGCCGGCATCATCCAGGTCGTGAACCTGATGAACAGCGGCCTTTTCCGGGCGTCGATCATCCATCCGGACAAGGCTGTCGCGCTCAACCCGGACTTCGGCCCGGAGATCGAGCAGATGTTCAATCCGATCGATCTCGAGAACAAGCTCGCCTCGCGCAAGATCATGATCGCGACCGAGGACAACGCCGGCCAGCAAAATCTCTACGCCCTGCCTCACCTCGTCTACCGGTCCGCGCAGGGGGGTGAGCTGGTTGATCCCGTTGGGGCTGCGGCTCGAGCGCTCTTCACCCTCGACGACACTGGCCGCGCCGATCTGAGCAACATCGACATGGGCATGGCCGCCCGGCGCATGATGCAGGCCTTCGTGTACGGGCAGCAGCATACGCGACAGTCCGGCATGGCCGCCGCGATCCTGGTGGGAGCACTGTCCGGACGCAGCGTTGAGGAGGCCGTGGGACGCTTCCAGTACCGGGACGAGATCCTGCCTGCCGATCTCGAGCAGGCGGCCGCCCTGGCGCACCAGATGCGAAACGGCGAGCTGCGAGCTGTTGTCATGCCCGGCTCCACCTTTGGTGTCTTTCCGAGCGTCAAGGCACGCCTGCAGGACGGCAAGGCCGATATGGGCCTGCTCGATGACCAGAAGTGGTTCACCGGCGTCGTCGGCATCGCCACCGGCATTACCTCGCAGGAGCGCGGCTTCGCGACGCGGCCGGAGCCGCAGGTCAAGACGATCATGCCGGAAAACCCCCGGGTCCGGCACTACACCCCTTTCGGCAAGCCGCAGGGCTTGTCGGACGAGGCCGTGGCCGCGATCGCGATCGCGGCGGTGGCGGGCCGCGACCCGCAGTTTGCGGCGGAACGGCGCCAGGCGCCGGCCTCGCCGTCCAGCTCCATGGGGGCCTGAGCCATGTCGGCACGTCCTGAATCAGATCTTCCAGATGAGGTGGATGGAACCCTGCCGGCGGTGACGGACGGGACCTATCCCGGAAAGATCCATCCCGGCGCATTATGCGAGGCCCTGGGCGAGCTGGTAGAGCGCCTGAGCTTCATGCAGGCGCCAGCCCTCGAAACGCATATCGAGGCCGTGCCGGCCAACGCCGACGAGGTGCGGGAGTTTCTGGCGAGCCTGGGAGCCGAGCTCGGCAGGTTCTTCGAGACGGTCCAGGCGGCCGTTGTCCAGCAGACCGAAGCGGCTGCGGCGTGGATCGAGCTCGATTCCCGCGAGCTCAACGAAGAAGTCACCTATGCCAGCACCGTCTCGACCGATGGCGGGATGAAGCAGCTCCTTGAAGGCCTCAACGGAGGCCTGGACGCGGTGGGCGAAGAGCTCGGCGCGGTGCGCAGCGAGGTCGCGGCCTATCTCGCCGATTATTACAGCCCCGAAACCGCTCCGGCCGCCGCGGCGCCGGCCCTTTGAGGTGAAGACCGATGGCAGCGATCTCATCGATCCAGAGTGCGAAGTCGGAATTCACCGTCTCCCGGAGCCAGGTTGGCGGCAACTCGTGGACCTTCACGCCGGTAACGTCGGCTGCACGGCAGTGGGCCGTGGAGGCGACCGACTTCGGGGTGCCGGACGGAAAGGGGTCCTATTCCGTCCTGGATACCTTCGCGCCGCAGGAACTGCAGCGTCTGCATGACGAGGAGTTCGGCGTCCGCTTCGTGACGGACCACGGCCAAGATTCCATCTTGGAGGCTGCGCTTTGCATTTGGGAGGCGATGCTCGAGGCGAGACGTGTAAGCCCCGTGGAACGGGAGGCGAGGAAAGCTGACCCTGCGGAGGGGGCCGAATGGCAAGCGCAGCTGGACCAACATTGGGAACAGGTCGGCACGGTGCAGATGAGGCGCTACGCCGCCGACCTCGCCCCCGAGTTCCTGCACGTCTACGACGGTCTCGGGGGATCTGACACGCTCGAGGAGCTCAACCTCGTCCCCTATGATTGGGAATTCATCCCCGCGGTGCTCGCCCATGTCGAGTGGGAGAGTTATGGGCCCTCAATGAACATCCAGGGCGTCATCGCGGCGATGCGCGACCTTCATTCGCCAGCGCCTGCCTTGGCGCCCATGACGGCGCCGGCCCTTTGAGGAGCAGACGATGACGGCAGCGACCAGGGACTTCACCGTGGCCCGGAGCCAGAACCGCGGCCACACGTGGACGTTCACGCCCGTGTCCTCGGCGGCACGGCAGCAGGCGATCGACTTCGGGTTGCCGGACGGAAAGGGGTCCTATTCCGTCCTGGATACCTTCGCGGCGCAGGAACTGCAGCGTCTGCATGAGGAGGGTTTCGGCGTTGGCTTCGAGACGAAGCACGGCCAGGAACTCCTCATGGAGGCCGCCGTGTGTCTGTGGGAAGCGATGCTCGAGTCCAAGGACAAGTCCCCCGAGGAGCCTCCCAATTGGGAGGATCGGATGATGGAGGTGTGGGAGGAAGTCGGCACGGCCCACATGAGGCAGTTCGCTATTGGGCTCGCGCCGGCGATCCTGCATGTCTACGACGGCATTGGCGGAGCAAACGCCCTCCCGGAGTTGAACCTCATTCCCTACGATTGGATGTTTGTCCCTTCCGTGCTGGCGGAGGTTGTCTGGCACACGTCCGGACCCGTCCTCGATCCCCAGGCTGCCATTGCCACATTGCTCGAGAAGAATTCGCCCTCACCCGACCTGGCGCCTATGGCCGCCGGGCCGGGGGGCCCCTGAGCAGAGAGCAACAGGGAGAGAGAGCCGAGATGGCCAAATTTACGGTCCGGTTCGGGGCCTTGACCGACATGATCGCCAAGATCGAGGTTGATGCGCCCTCTGCCGAGGATGCCGTGCTCGTCGCACAGGGCCTCCTCGAGCCTGCAATGTTCGAGCTGCCAGACGGGGGTGCCGCGGCCCTGGTTGGCACCGAGCTTCCCATCAGTGTGGACGACGAGCAGGACGACGAGATTCTTGCCTTCGACAATCCGGAGCCCAGCGATGCTGTCCGGGCCGTCGTCGAGGTTGTGCCCGGCTGGCCCCAGATGCTTGCGGATCTCGCCGAGCGGGAGGGATGGGCCCTGCAGGCCGGGGCAGCTGGAATTGCTGTCGTTGCGCTCGAGGGGGCGGGAGGGTTCACCGGCCCCTCGGCCGACGAGCAGGCCGCGGCCCATGTGGCGCGCTTTGCCGAGCTCGGGAGTGCGCTTCATGAGAAGGCACTCGAGGCAGGGCGCCTAGAGCTCGCCCTTTATGCCGCTGCGTCGCCGGCGCCGTAGCCCCGCCGCGGTCGCGGCTTTCATCCGGCTGGGAGGATCGAAACGATGATACGGTTGCCGCGCACTTCCGAGACGGCCACGGCCGCGCCCGTCGTCACGGCGGCCGATCGTGTCGCCAGGGCTTCGCTAAACCAGGCCGGCCGGCCGCCGAAGCTGCAGGCCCAGATGGCCGCCTTCGTGGACCAGCTGCGGGCAGGACCCAGCCTTGAAGAGGCAGGGGCACTGTGGAAGCTCGCGCTCGAGGGCCTGGCCGACAAGGCGGTCTCGACCCGCGTGAACTACGTGTCGCGCTACCGGACCGAGATCAAGGCCGCCCTTGGGGAGGACAGCATCTATCTGCCGGTCGCCGTCGCGCCGGACGAGTGGGTGCGCGAGGTGCAGGGCGCCCAGGTCGCGCGGGTCGCGACACTGGCCGAGTTGATGCCGGTGCCGCGCTGGCGCGAGATCGTCGAGCGCGCCCGCGACCTCCTGCAGTCGCCCGACCCGCTCGACGTGGGGATCGGGCTGATCGTCCTCACTGGCCGCAGGCCGTTGGAGGTGTTCTCGGTCGGGGATGTCCAGCGTGTCCAGCTCAACCAGGGCCCCGGCCGGGCATTCTCCCGCTGGGCAGTCATGTTCGCCGGCCAGGCCAAGACACGCGGCGCCGAAGGCTCCCGCGCGGGCCAGGCCTTCATGATCCCGACGCTTGCGCCCGCCGGCGAGATCGTCGAGGCATTCGCCCGCCTGCGCCAGGCGGAGACGGCGGCCAGCGACCTCACGGTCGCCGCCGGCGACGTGCGCCGCATCCGGTGGGCGGACATGACGGCGGAGGATTTCAAACGGGCCTTCTCCGATCGCGGGCTGCTGCGGCAGCAGATGCCCACGCATTTCGCCGATCTCATGCCCGAAGGTGCGGGCACGACGGCTCACACCTTTCGAGCCCTCTATGCAGAGCTCGCCTTCGAGCACTTTGCGAAGGGGCGCTTCACCAAGAACAGCTTCTTCGCCGCCGTCCTGGGCCACACCGCCAAGGATCTGGAGACCTCTTTCGCCTACATGAAATTCGCCGTGCCAGAGCACCCGGGCGACGGGGATATGGCCCTCGACACCGCGACCACCCGGCGGGACGTGCTCCGCAAGAGGATCTTCGATCGCCTCGAGGAGGTCGGTCTCCTCGAGATTGGCGACGTGCATGGCGAGGGCGACGATCCGGCGGTCTCCTCGGCCTGGAGCAAAGAGCTTCTGGCCGTCACGGAGGCCCCCGCGTTGGAAGAGGAGGAGCCTGGCATTGCCGCTTCTCATCTGGACTATGGCGGAGGGCCTGGCCTCGGATGAAGTTGAGATCTGAATGGCTGCAGAGGGGTGAGCGGTGGGCCAGGATGTGACCCTGACCGTGAACGCCTGGGATGGACCTTTGCCCACGATCGGGGTGTACCTGATGGCGGCTCGCGGTCGCACGGCCTATGAAATCCTCGAGTTCCGTCCCGCGCGGCCGGGCGCTCGAATGGTCGGCCGGTTCCGCTGCCGGCGGGTGGAGCGGACAGAAGTGCCGGAAGGCGCTACGGTGATAGGATGGCAGTGGGCTCAACGATAAGAAGCGGTGAAGCCGCGCGGGGCTGGCCTCCGGGCGGTTCCGACCGAAGGGAGGCGTTCTCCTCATGAGCGATCGCAATCAGACGTTCGACTTCCCAGGGATGCGGCCGGCCCTGGTCACGGGCTGGGCCGCGCAGGAGCTCACCAAGTTTCTCGTTGCGGTCGTCGCCGTCCTCAGCCTTTGGCTGCTCGAGGTCCCGCTTCTGACTCTCGTCGATCACCTCGTGTCCGTCGCCAGCCATTCCGGTCTTCGGTTCGACGCTGCCGCGGTGGTGTCTGTGGCGACGTGGCTTGCGACCGCCCTCGTGCTGGTGGTGGTGGAGGCGATGCGGTGGGCCGTGGGCACCCGTCCCGTGTCTCCGATGACGGTCCTGCTGGTGGGGCTGGTCTGCGCCTACCTGGTCAGCTGGGTGCTGATGTGGGCCACGAGCTGACGCCCTTGGAGCATCGCTGAAACGAAAAGGGCCGCCCCTGGGCGGCCCTTTTGTTGTTCTGGCACGGCCCTGCGGATCAGGCCGCGAAGGGGCGGCTCTCGATGATCGCCAGGAGCAGATCGTCGTTCGAGGTGTGGGAGCCGGGCAGACGGCCGATGTTGCCGTTGTACTCGCGTCCCTCAACGCCCGTATCACGGATCTGGAGGGAGAGGTAGGTGTTGCCATTCTCCCGGTTCTTGCGTTCCCAGATCGCGCCGATCTCGATCGGCGTACCCTTGGGCGACCGTCCGAAGACCCGGTAGAGCGGACGATTGGAATTGCGCGCGTCGGGGTCAATGTGGGCCTCGAATGGGAAGTCGCACCAGTGGGTGGCAATCCAGCCGGAGGCGTGCTCGCGCTTGTCGTCAAATTCGATGGTATTGGCCTTCTGTTCCGCCATGTGTGCTCCTATTCCTGCGATGAACGATGATGAGCGGCGATAAGCCGGCCCAAGCCAATACTAATCGTCGCTTTGGCAGTGGCAAGGGGCACTATTCGGCGGCCGGATCAGGCGTCCCCGGCTCTGGCGGCTCGGCGCGCTGCTGCTCGGCCGCCACCTCGCGAAACACGTCAGCCGTGATGCTCCATGCCGCCTGGGCATAGGAAGATCGCGCGTTTGCAGCACGTTGGTCGAACCGGTCCGCCGCTTGGAGAGAAGGCGTCGCGCTGGATTTCATCGTTGGACCCCTCAAAAGAGCGCGGTGAACAGGCCGTCCGCCGAGCGCCGTCACAGCCGAATATGGGCGTGCGACAAGCCTCGATCAATCATGATAAGCTATGCTGAGCGGACTTGACCGGAGATTTCGCCATGCGTTGGTCTGAGGAGCAGAGTGCCATCATCAACTCGCAGGACGAGCGCCTGGTGGTGGAAGCCAGGGCCGGCACCGGAAAGACGACAACGATGGTCGGCTACACCAGGGCAAGGGAGCACATGACGTATGGCTACCTCGTCTTCAACAAGGCCAACCGAGAGGACGCCCTGGAGCGCTTTCCGGAGAACGTCACGCCCTTGACCGGCCATGGTCTCGCATACAGGGCTGTCGGGTACCGCTACCGAGGGAAAGTCGGCGATCCCAAGGCCGTCGATATATCCGAGGCCTTCGGCGTCAGCTTCCAGGAGGCAGGCAAAGCACTGGAACTGCTGAAGCGGTTCTTCAACTCGGACGAGGACAGCCTCGAGGCTGTCGCGGGCGCCTCCGAAGCGTTGCCGCTGGCGCAAGAGGTCTGGGCCGGGATGAGCAATCCCCGGAACAGAGACATTCTGATGCCCCATGACGGGTATCTGAAAATCTTCGCCCTGGAGCGGCGGCCGGTGCCGTTCGACGGGCTGATATTCGACGAGGCCCAGGACGTAAACCCGGTCACTCTCGGCATTCTCATGCGGCAGCAGAAGCCGCTGGTCGTTGTCGGAGATCCTTTTCAATCCATCTACAGCTTCCGGGGCGCGGTCAATGCCCTGGAGCAGTTCGATGGCGCGCGCCACTATCTGACGAAGAGCTACCGCTTCGGTCCGGAGGTCGCTGCAGCGGCAAACGCCGTCCTGCGGCAGTTGGGCGAGCAAAAGCTCCTCGAGGGCTGTGGGGCGTCGTCTACCGTGCAGCACGGGGCATCGCCGGGCGGCGCCTATACGTTCCTCGCGCGCACCAACGCTGGCGTCATCCAGAAGGCGATCAACTCGCCGGGAAAGACGCTCCACTTTGTGGGCAAGGGCGGCCTCGAGAACTATCGGCTGGAACGCATCCTCGATGTCCATCGGCTCTATGCGCACACCGGTGGCGAAATCCGCGATTCCGAGATCCGGAAGCTCAAGAGCTTCGACCGGGTGGTGGCATATGCCGAGCAGATCAACGATCCGGAGCTCAAGGCGATCATCAAACTCGTTCAAAACGAGGATGTGGTCCTTCCCCAGCGGCTGGCGGAGCTGAAGCTGCGGTCGGGAACGGCCGAGGAGGCAGAGCTCGTCCTCACCACCTTGCATCGCTCGAAGGGGCTCGAGTGGGACACCGTCGAGCTCGGTGAGTGCTTCGATTGGGAGGAGTTCGCGAAAGCGCGCAGCGCCGGCAAGGTCGATGAGTACCGAGAGGAGCTGAATCTGCTGTATGTCGGCGCCACGCGGGCCCGAAAGGAGCTGAACATCAACAAGACCCTGCAGGCGGTGCTCAGGGAGGCGGCCGCGGCGCCATCGGTGGCCGCGGAGAAGGTCATTCGTGTGTCCACTGCCGCGCGCGTGGAGGTGAGACAGGAGGAGGACTGCCGCTTCCTCGGCGACATGCAAGGTGATTACGACGATGACGGGCCGCAGCCGCCCGAAGCGGTGATGGAGCCGCTTCGGCAAGTGCTCTGCGATCGCTCGTGCTTCATCGTCGAGCAGGACGGCAAGTTTGGCGTGCTGGTCGAGGAGATTGTCGAGGATGTCCGGACCGGGGGCGCCCGGGGCCTTGCCGCGCCGGTCGGGAAATTGGCCGGCTCCCATCCCGCCGCACAGGTGTGGCTCACGTCCGGCCCGCACATCGAGGCGGGATGCACAGCGGTGCGCGCCTTTATCCCGGCCGAGGCCGTGAACGCAGGCCGCATCCAGGGGCTGGCGGTCGCGATGGCCGCACTCACCGGCCGCGATAGCCGTGCGAAGCTGGCGACCGCCGAGGCCATGTCGATGTGAAGCTGAACGCCCTTGCGCGAGGCACGGGCGGGCTTCGGCCGGTCAGGCCTCTTGCGGGGCCTCTGATATGAGAAAGGCCGCCAGGGGCGGCCTTTCGCGCTTCTGGGGGCGGCCTGAAGGTGCAGGCTATCCTTCTCGTCCGTCAGTTGGAGGCGGCGATCTTGTCGCCAGGTTTGCAGATGGGGGCGGTCGCCATGAAATGTACTGCCTCCTTCCAGCCGCAGGCTGCGAGATAGGCCATGCCATGCGCTTCAAGATATTGGCGCTCGGTGTAGCCCCCAAAGCTCGCACGATCCGCGCATGCCTCGTGGAGGCAAGTGGTCTTGCTGCTCACAATCCGGGCCATGAGGATGGGTTCGCCATCCTGAATAATGCGGTTGCAGCCGCGACAGCGGTGATGGTGCGCCCGCCGGGATGCCGAGTAGGTCATGGTCCAGTAGGGAGCAGGCATCTTCATGGTTGGTCCTTCCCTTGGCGCGCTCAGGCCGCGGCCTGTTCAAGATGGCCATCTGCCTCGCCGACCTGGCTTTCGATCTCGTCCAGGGCGGACATGGCCTCGTCGAAGGAGGAAACTGCGGCCTCAGCCGCTTGCCCTTTCTCTCCATCCTGGAAGCTCTGAGGCATGTTGTCGTAGTATTCCTGCTCCTCGTCGCGCAGCGCTTCGATGTCGCTGCGCAATTCCTCGGCTGCCAGCTTGAGCTCATCCAACCGCTTGCGAAAGTGTTCGATAGCTTTTCGGCGCTGCTTGTTCATGGTTGAGGTCTCTCGCCTCAGTTGGGCATGAGCGACGCGACTTCCCGCCCCTCGATGGTGATGGTGAACCCGGCTTCCTCACAGAGGGTGTGCGCAAGGTCCATGGCGTACCGTGGCTCGACCAGGTAGTTGCCGAATTGATCGAGGCTGGCCTCCTCATTGAAGTGCTCGGCGGCCCAATCGGCAGCTTCATCGGTACGGGGCTCGAACAACCAGAAAGAGCCGGCGTTGGTCAGATTCCAGTCGATCATCTCGGGCATGATCGACCCCTCAGCAGGACGCGCCGGCCAGCGGCACATAGGCTCGCTGGCTGCGATCCCAGATCATGCCGGCAGGCGAACCAATCTTCGCGATCAGATCTCGGGACAGGGCGAAGGTCTGGCCGCAGGCGTTTCGGATCGTGACGCACCCGGTGGTGGCGCTGTCATCCGCCACCACGTGGTGGATGTTGAAGGCAGGGTCGCTGGGAGCAAACGGCTTGTCGGGGCCTGTCGCGTACCACCAGCCGAGATAGTTCGGGTCCATCGTGTTGGTCCTCAGTTGGAAACGCGGCGCGGATTTCGCACGGCGGTGAGAAAGTCGGCGCCCATGCCGCCGAGTGCTTCTTCGTCAAACTCGCCGTTCGACCAGGTGTCGAGATCGTGCCCGTTGCAGGCGCGGAGCACAGCGGCGGCGGCTTCCGCCTCTTCGCGGGTGATGTAGCGGGGCTCTTTCAGGAGTGCCGCGGCGGCCGCGGTGAAGTCGGACATGGGCGTCCCTCAGCTGGATTTGTGCAATAGGGCAGCGAGACGTGCCGCGCCCTGGTCGGTCAGGATGCACAGGAGCTTCCCGCTGTTCGGACTCAGCCGGACCATCTCCTTGCCTGCCAGTGCCTTGGCGCTGCGGCCGTCAATTCCTCCGCCCGCCGCGCCCGTGACAACAGGAAGGGTGCCTCCAGCGGCACGGATCGCGGAGAGGTGGCGCAGCTCCCGTTGTTCTGTGACGTTCAGACGAGGGTTCGCCATTTGATCGTTCCTCAGTTGGAAATGGCCTTGAGGGCAGAGAGGCCGCTGGCCGTCAGGTCGATTGACCCTCCCCATTCGCCCTCGATCCAGCCCCTGCGGTGGATAGCGTCGAACACACGGTCAAGCGCAGCCCCCTGGCAGCCCACGTCACTCTCTGCGTCCATACCGATGCAGCCATTGCGCCGGATGTGCCGCAGAAGGTCGCCCTGCGCCCGCGTTGGCGCCGTGATCCTGCTCATGGTCTCGTCTCTCAGTTGGAAATGGCGCCGGCGCGCCGGCCACCCCAGGCGAAGCCGGGGCGGAGGAAGTGCCAGAGCTCCTGGCCGGCGTGATCGCGGCTGCTCACCCCGTCGATCCTGATAGCGTCTACGCGATCCTCGCCATAGGCACGCCTGGCGAGGTCGGAGGCCTCCACGTGGTTGCTGGCATCGAAGGTGCGAATGCGCGGGCCGCATGGGTGGCAATCGACCGAGCGAAGCACCTCGTAGTGGACCTGGAAAATCATCGGCTGGTCCCTCAGTGGGAAGGAGCGGTGTAGGGCTTCGCGTTAATGTGCTTGGCCGGGTCGGCGATGGGCAGGTGCCAACCGAACATCGAGCCTGAGACCATCGCCTCGCGCTGGGCGGGCGTAACGCCCATGCTGTTGTTCCGGTTGTCGATCCACGACCGCGCCGCGAGCTCATTCCCGGCCACGTGCGGAGGGACATTGCTGGCCACGCGATAGCCCGTTTCGCCGCGAAGAATGCCGATCACCTGCTGCGTGCTTTCCTCGAATGCGTAGCAGGCCTCGGGAAGATCGTTGTTGATGGTCATGGCTTTCGTCCCTCAGTTGGAATTGGCGCAGCCGGGGGCATCGCCCATGACGGCCATGAACGCTTCCCCATGCCCGGCGCGTGCCAGGGCGACCATCGCGTCAGGCAGGCCTCTAATGACGCGCAGCAGCTCCAGCATTTTCGGCGCGTTGGCCAGAGCTCGGCGCACCTCCTCAGCCAAAGCGCGGTCCACTTCAGTTGCCTTTTCGGCCGGCTGACCCTCGCCGACAACGGCAAGTATCGGCCTGCCATCGCGGTAGATCGTGATGGGGCAGCACTCGGCGAAGTGCATGTCTTCTTTGCTGGTGTAGATGGCCATGGTCTGCGTCTTTCAGTTGGAAGTGGCTATCTGCGGCCAAGGCGGTGCGCGTCGAACGGCCGCCCGGTGTTCGATTTTCAGGGACGGCCTTTCTCAGTCGGCAGAACCGCCGAGATTTCATTCCAGCGCACGACAAAATCAGACCAGCCGTGGGCGCGTACAGTGGGGCAGCCATTGGACCAAAACCCGGTGACGACGCGGGTGATCTTCTTGTAGCTGTCGCGTGTCGCAGCCTTGAATGTGATGCGGTCGCCAATGTTGAGATTTACACGTCGCATACTCTGACTCCAATCACGAAAGCTTCTGCCGCTCGCTCGCGCGTGGGAAATCCTTCCAGCGCCTTGAGCGACGGAGCGTTGAAGATGACGAACCACTCGGCGGTCGCAATTGCACTATCGACAATTCCGCCGAACACCGGATCAGGGTTGCTTATCATCCCCCCGGAATAACTTTCCGTCCACGTCCCGTGACCAAGGGCATTGAGGATCGAAACTGCGTTATCAGTCACCGGTCACGTCCTTGTGTTGTCCAACAAATCATTCCAAAAAACAATCTAGCCGTCAATCGGCGTTCCAAAAAATAATTCCATAAAATGTTTCGGGCCCCATTTTCTCGTGTTAAGTTGGAGATATGAGACAGCAAAAGCCCGCCATGTATGGCTATGCCAGGGTGTCCACGGACGATCAGCGTCTAGATCTGCAAATTGACGCGTTGACGAGGTTCGGCGTTGAAAGGGACCGAATTTTTACCGATGAAGCTTTGAGCGGCGCAACCATGAAGCGCCGCCCTGGCCTCACGGCGGCATTCAAGGCACTAAGGCCCGGCGCAAAGCTGGTCGTTTGGAAAATCGACCGTCTTGGCCGGAACTTGTCCGAACTGATCCAGACCGCAGACTTGGTACGAACGAAGGGTGCGGAGCTGATTTCACTGACCGAGCAGATCGATACGTCCAACGCCATCGGTAAGGCGATGTATCATCTGATCGGAGTATTCGCCCAACTCGAGCGCGAAATGATTGCCGAACGCACCAAGGCTGGCATTGCAGCGGCAAAGGAGAGAGGCAGAATGCCGGGCCGCCGCTCGACGCTACCGCCGGAGAAACGAGCGCTGGTGGTCGATCACATGCGCAAGGGTTTGACCTTTACCAAGATTGCGCCGCTGGTGGGCGTCAGTAAGTCCACTCTTTACAATAACGGGGATGATCTCCGAGCTGAATTGGCTGCACTACAGGCCAAAGAGATCAGCGATAGCTAAATGAGGAGTGCATAATGTCGGAGGTCGTCGCAAAGACCGCCGTGCAGGCGTTGCGCTGGATTGTAGAGAACGAGCATCATGAAGGCTTCGTCCGTGGACCGCATGATGCTGCCACGGCACTTGTCCTAGTGGGCGCTGCGCACCGCCTGGTCATCCCCTCTGGCATGACCCAGGGCTTGATGCAGCCGGCGGACTTCGACGCCACCCGCCGGATGTTCGAGCCGACCCTAGCCGGCAGAGAGCTGCTGGCTGCTTCCAATTGAGGAGGGGAAGAGGTGCCTTCAAACAACAAGGAAAGCGCTCCCCGGCGTGAGGAAGGTGATGGCGCCAAACCACGGCGAAATCGAACAAAAACAATGGAAGAACTCATGGCGCTCCCGCACCCATTCACGCGGGGTGGAAAATCGATTGAAGTGGAATACAGAGATATTGTCGTATTATACGCTATCATTAGTATGATATTTGAATGTGCCGGTGAGATAAGGGCCACGTGTCCGGAATTACAGAATGGTAAAGTGTCGGATGCCCAATCGGGCCGGTTGGCTGCATACATCTTAAGAGAGTTGGTTCCTCTGTCCGACAGTTCGCATGAACGCATGGCGCTCCTCAAAACGTTTCAATCATCTATCAAGTCCCAAGTGGAAACGCTTATGAAAATTGGGGCGTGGGCAGTGAAGGAGGGTAGAGATGCTGGCTTCGATTGATGCGGCTTCCAACTGAGGAGTGGAATTTGACGATCCCCAACATGCCATCAGCGGAAGAGACGGTTGGCTGGTCCGAGGACGCTGGGAGCGATGATCGCCATGCAGCGTGGCGGAAGGGCGACGTGAGCGTCATCTACTCTGCTACTGGCTGGTCGGCCGACGGTTACAAGCATGCGCCCACCACCCGGCCGTTTGCGGCTCGTACCGAGGAGCATGGTATCGTTCGCTCGCCAGGAGGACGCGTGCGCGTCTTCAGCAGCTTCACCGGCGCCGCTAAGGCGGCTGAGGCCGCAGCGCGAGGCGAGATCCCTGATGAGCCGGTGGTGGATTCAAAGGCCTTGCTGTCATTGGCGCGGGTCGTGAGCAAGTGCGACCCACGTTATGTCACCCTCGCCGCGGTTCGTCGCCAAGGGCTTGACGCGGACTTCGCCCGCGCTCGACGGGCCGGTCTGCTCGTGAGCGCCGGCTTTGAAACGTCGGGGGCTGCCGACGATTGGCTTAACACCGACGAGGGCCGGCGCGCGGTGTCTGCTGCGCAGGCCGGCGCTTCCAACTGAGGAGGGAAAGGCGGTGATTACGCAGGACATGCTGGAAGCGTTCGAGCGGCTGGTGCCCCGGAACGAGGACGGCTTATTCTTCATGCCGATGGCGCCAGACGAGCCCTGCTTTGTCGCGCCGAGCGACGACGAGGACCGGCCTCCGCTCGGGCATGTTTTGTCTATGGAGATCGTAGAAGGGAAGCCGACAGGCCGCTCGGCGATCGTCACCTTGCGAGCCTTCTACGACGGCATCGCGGTCGCGAAGGGGGGCTGTGGCCTAATGCACATGGCTGACTTCGAGAGCCTCGTCCGAGCTGTCGTGAACGGCGACCTCCAGCCTACGTACCCCAACTGAGGAGGCGAGCATGTGGCCGGCGGAGATGAAGGATGCCGCGCAGGAGTTTGAGGGGACCTGCGCCGGCATCGGCGAGATCGCCGAGCGCCTCGCTGTGGATGAGGACCAGGTGGAAGACCTCATGCTTGATGCGGGCCTGGAGCGCTGCTCGGACTGCGAATGGTGGTGGTGGGTAGGCGAGCTGATCGGGGACGACGGCCGGCCGGCGACCTGCGAGAGCTGTCGTTGAATGTCTGGGGCCCGCCGGCGCGGGTTCCAATTGAGGTGCGGGACCACATGGATGCATCATGCGAGGCCAGGCAGCGGCGAGCACTTCTCAGCTCCTTCGCGGGTTGGCACGCTGTCTCCGTTACTGCCATAGGGCCGGCACAACGGCAGCTTGCCTTGCGATGCGCCGGTGAATGCCTCTGGGCGCTCGGTGTGAGCGAATACGATGGCATCAAGGCCTGCGAGCCTCCGGGGCCGCAGATTGAACTGTCCGTGAGGCCCGACACTCGGCCGCCGGCGCGGCTCGATGTCCGGCAGATGCATTCAAAGTGAGGAGCTACAGGAGCGACAAAGGTGGCCTGGAATAAGAACTCGATAAGGGCGGAAGTTCAAAGGCGCGGAAGCAACCTGACGGCAATCGCAACTGCCGCCGGCATAGATCCGTCAGCATGTCGCAGCGCGCTGGTTCGCCGTCATCTTGCCGGAGAGCGAGCGATAGCTGAATTCCTGGGGCTTCAGCCGGAGGCTCTTTGGCCCACGCGTTATTCGAAGCCTTCTCCGCTCGAATGCGCGAGGCGCGCGCTAAATGGAGCTACTCAAAACTCTCCCATTTCAGACCAAGGGGAAGCTGCCGGGGGTCTTGGGGAGAGGATCATGGCGAGCGGCTTGGACCTTCTCAAGGAGCAGAGCCTGGATGCGCTGCTCTTCGCCGAGCTGGTGGCTATGGCCTTCGAGGCCGCCGAGTCCGCCAGCGTGACGGTCCTGCCATGGACGCTCGGGCATTTGGCGGCCCAGCACTTCGGCCAGATCGTGGCGTCCACCGACGATCCCAAAGAGCGGCGCGCCATGCTCAAGCTGGTATCCGTCCAGATGCGGCGGGAAATCCACCACCAGGCCATTCCCGCGCCGGGGGTGGATCAGCCAGAATGTGGCGGGCCGGCCGGCTCTTGGGACGATCCCGGGATGGATGGGCTCGAGGTCCGGCTCCGTGCGGTGCTGGTAGCCAGCGGCGTGGCGCCGGCGGACCAGTCCTCCATCCTTCATGCCTTGGCGTCCGACACCGAGAGGGCCGCCGCTGAGGCTTCCAACTGAGGAGCGCAAAGTGGCTGACATCACGGGCCGAGACCGGCAGATCCTGATTAAGGCACTGGCCTACGCCATAGCGTCGATCGAAAGCCTCCCACCACTGCGGCAGGAGGCCAACGACTGCGCCGACATGAAGAGGATACTGGAGGAGATGGTAGGATCGGACCAGGAGCTGGCGCGCGTCACCGCTTCGGTGCGGCGCCATTTGTTTCCGGAATTGCCGTCTTAGGCTGGGGTTCCAACTGAGGAGCGGCCATGGCGATCGACGTGAGGCGGCTCGACCGCGATGTGATCGATGTGCTGACCAAAGACAGCAGGCTTGTGACCTATGTGCTGCGAAACACCCTTGCGGCGCCGTGGCGCGACTACGGTTGGGGGCGCGAGCTGACGACGAGCCAGGTGCTCTCCGCCTGCCGGCGGCTCGAGGCGCGGGGGCACGTCGCGGAAGCTTCGACTAGTTACGCGACCTACAAGGCCTGGCAGATCACCGAAGCTGGCCGAGCCGAGCATCATCGGACAACGGAGCAAGGCGCCGCCGATGATCTCGTCCTGGAAGATCCGGAGAAGGCTGGCTGGTGGGCCTACAGGACCGGAACTGCAGGGAGCCGCTCGGGCATTGTCGGGGGCTTTCCGACCGCCACAGCTGCTCGTCGAGCCGCCGCAAGGGCGGCAGCGCCTATTTCCAACGGAGGAGATTGAGATGAGTGGGTTGCAGAAGATGAGGCTGGCTCATACGGCGATCGGGGGACGCATTGTCCTGGCGCGGTTCGGTGCCGATCCCACGGTCGCGCTGGAAACGCGGGATGCGCAAAGCGAGTTCTTCAAGACCGCCGTCTCCTTCGTTTTTGATGGCGACCTGCCGGCGCCAGGTAGTGCGGGGGAGGTGTCCTTTGGAGGCGGGGACGAGCAGTTCGTGATAACTATCCGCCGGCTCGATGCCGCCTCGCCCGAACATGGAGCGCCGGGAGCCTGGGGTGATCCTCGGATGGATGGGCTGGAGGTTCGCCTGCGGGAGGTGCTGGCCGCCAGCGGCGTCGCGCCAGCGGACCAATCCTCTATCCTGCACGCGCTGGCGTCTGACACGGACCGCGCGGCAAGCGAGGCTTCCAACTGAGGAGTGGGTCATGAGCGAGGTTGAGGAGCGCCTGTACCTGTCGGTGTCGCGGGAGGAGCTGGATCTCCTGCTCCGGGGCGTGGCCATGGCGGCCGCCACCGGCGCCGGGTCGGAGCTGGTGGCGCTGGGCAACGAGCTCGAAGCTCGGGCAGTCGCTGGAAAGGAGGTGGTGCAGGTCCTGAAAGGCGCCGTGCATGCCTTCCGGAGCTATCAGACCGGGACGAATGCGTCGACGGAACTCGCCGAGGGAATGGCGGACCGGTGCGGCACCCTCCTGCTACGCCTGGCGGGCCGTGGAGATCCGCTGGCACTGGAGGCGGCTGCAGATCCTTTCTTGGGCCTGCAGGCGCTGCGCCAGGCGATGGATAAGGCCGGTTTCATCAGGCCGAAGGCTTCCAACTGAGGAGGGGGATGGTGTCAGCCCTGTCACCTGTCTTCGGGTTCGCGAGTGCCTTGTCTGCTTTCTTGGCGGCCTTCTATTGGTTCCGAGCATCGGCAGTGTCGGTCGGCCCGAGCTGGGCGGTCGGAGATCTACCAAGTGGCCTGTCGGAGCCGGTCGATCCGAACCAAGCGTCGAACGGCTGGATCGTGGGGGTAGTTTCGGCCCTGGAGAGCAGCGGAAAGTTGAATAGGCGGGGTGCGCTCTGGAGCGGCATCGCCGCTATGACCGCTGGGCTATCGATTCTGGCTAGTTCACTAGGCTGATCCGCCATCCTGCACGCCCTGATGTCCGGCGCAGACCGGGCGGCAGGTGTCCAGATGATAGGAGCGAAGGCGGTCGCGGCCGCCAGGGCCCGCTGGCGGCCTCTTATGGGGAGCTGTCCCCTAAGGCGGCTGCCAAATCGGCCTGCAGGTCCTCGAGCTCGTCGCTGTCAGCATCTCCTGCCGGCAGTTTGCCGATGGCTTCCAGCCGCTCGCGAATGCGCTCTCGGGCCTGATCCAGGCGCCGGCGGGTAGGCCGAACTCCGGCGGCGCTGGGTTCCTCATCCTCCTCCATGAGGAAGTAGTCCATGTAGGCGTGGGCGGTCTCAAGCCCCTTTCCGCCTTCATTGGAGTGTCCCAGGATCGCGCAGATGTAGCTCGGCATAGAGACTTGGCGCGAGCAGAACTGCTGATAGGCTACCGTGACGTAGAGGCTGCGGAATGAGTAGGGGTCAAGAGGTTCAGTCTCCGCCACAGGTCGTCGAATGCCTCAGTGACGCCCTCGCGCAGCGACATACGAAGCGCCCGGCCGAATT
>NZ_CP063366.1 GCF_016807805.1 Xanthobacter dioxanivorans
TTCATCTTGCGCCTTCCGTCCTGCAACCCCTTCGACGTTGGCTGGAAGACGGTTGGGCGGAAATTGACGCTAAACGAGCCGCTTGGGACGCTGAGTGTGTCCGATATCGGGAGGAGATGCGAGCCAGCACCTATTCCCTGCTTCTGCGGGGTTTGGAGCACAACGACACCACCACTGTCCATTGACGGCTCAGGATGATGAATTCTGCGCAATGCTCCCAACTCCCGCTGCTGCTGATCTGCGTCGACCGCAGCCCAAAAATCGCTAGCCCCTCCCTTACCATGCGATTGTATCCGGGCCGGGAGCGTGACCCGTCGATCTGGGGGTAATTGATCCGCCGCGTGCGGGTCCGGCACTTAGCCATATTGCGAGCGGCGCGCTCACGCGAAACCGGCCGGGCGCCACGCCCCTCCATCGCTCGGGCCTTCGGGCCTTCGTGAATGGTAGGTGCCCGGTCGATGCCCTGGGCTTTCAGAGTACGATGGTCGATGCGCTCTTGCCGCCCGGCGAGCTCAAGGGCGGCATTCGCGTGGCGCTCCCACGCGAGACGCAGGCGCTGGGTCGAGCCATGCTCGCTCATGCCCATTACCCGCTTGCCCGTCTCCGGATCACGGTCCCGGATGATCAGGTGACAATGGGGATTGCTCTCGTCCTTGCCCTTATCGTGATAGGCCGCCAGCCAGGGCGCTTTCCCCATTGTCACATCCTCGGCGAAGGACCGCACAAGCTGCACTCGTTGCGCAGCATTGAGCTCACGTGGAAGCGCAAGCGTGACCTTGTCGATGATGCGTGCATTCGCGCGTGACGTGTCTTCTGCCTGGCACAACCAGTCGATGACGGATGCGGGCGCAACCGGCATCCTGGCCCCCTCCAGGCGGCTCATGGCACCAGGACGAGTGACATATCGGGCGTGAGCGGCGGCGGTATATGGCTGCCGTTGAGTAGATTTGCCGACTGCGCTGTGGTGGAGGCTGTAGATGGCCACCAGCGTCATTCCCCGTCGAGTGGTCACAGGGTTTGCTACGCAAACCCATAAGTGCGCTCTACCTCTGGTTGGCACCATAAAATGCCCGCACGGTCGCCCGCAAGCCCCAGTCTGAACGACAACTAGCACCCCCGTTGGACATCTCCGCACAGCGCCCAATGCCAAGGCCGGCCACTCATCGGGGGACATCACGTCAACTTAGTTGCAATTCGTGAACCGTGCACTTGCACAAGCTTCTTGCGCAGGGGAATGGTGGCGATCTAGCTAGCCCGGTTGCAACGGGAGGTAGGGGCGCATGTTCAAGCTTCTTATGGGGTGCTTCCTGATCGTCGTCGGCGCGATAGTCTCGTTTATCCCGCCGTTCATTTTCGGTATCCCGATCTTGATCATGGCGGGGGGCATGATCATGACGGGCCTCGGAAAGACGACAGTTCAAGCCGCCAAAGGCGGCGCTGCGGTCGCCCGCTATGTGAAAGACCGCCGCGACGAAAAGAACGCCGGTCTTTGATCAGCGGATGAAATGTCATGGGTGATGCTGCCGTCATCATCGGCTTCATGCTCGTGCTGTTCGGCTGGACTGTATTTCTATGTCGGCGGTCTCGGCGGCATCATCGGATCGCTTTCGGCAAACCGCACCATCGAATCCGCCCGCCGCCGGGAACACGTGCACAGCACCGCTGCCGTGCGCGCGGACAGCCTGTCTTCCCAGCCCCCCGCTTCGGCGGGGGCTGGATTTTCACGGCCCGACATTCTTGCGGCCATCGACAAAAAATATTCCAATGACCTCACCCCCATCGAGATCCGCGTGGCGGACCTGGTGCCGGGGCTAATCTCGCGCGTCTCGCTGGAACGCATGGGCATCGCCATGGCCGACGAGCTGGCGACGTTCAAGAAGATCTACAATAACAAAGATGACGGGATGGATCGCCTGATCGGCGACACTCAGGAATCCTATCTGCGTAAGATCGCGGCCGGGGCGTTGGAAGATGCGGTGCTGACGCGCACCCTGACCGATTTCAAGGACAACGAACGCGCGGTACTCCGCCTGACCGAGATACTGCACGCCCTCGGCGAGGTGAGCGCGCGCGAGCGCATGGAAATCTTCGCCCCCATCGTGTGGAATGAGGGCAAATGCCTCGTGCGCTCCGATGTGCCGGGTTTCCGTAGCGGGGACCGACTAGAGGCACTGCGTGAACGCCTGGGAAAGCTGCTATTGGGGCATTTTGGCGAGACCGTTGCGTCAGCGGAACGCCTACAGGCGCGCTTGCGCGCGGTTTTGGCCCAGCCGGGGCGGGTCGGCGAAGGGGATCGAGCCGTGCTCGAGCGCTATTTGTTCGCCGGAGCCCGTTGGCTAGCGCCTGATTCCTCTGCCTCTTCCCTTGCGCCGCAAGGAACGAACAGCAGGACCGTGCTGCGGCTAGGCGCCTTCGAAGACGGCGGCGATCTCCTGTACGACTTGCCGCAAAGCCTCACCACCATCGGCATGCCTGGCTCGGGCAAATCGCAAACCCAGGTCGCAAGGAACCTGCTGCATTACCGGGGCGGTGCCGTGGTGGTTGACCTGAAGGGCGAACTTTTCGACATGACGGGCGGCTGGCGTCATGCGGAAGTCGGGCCGGTGCAATGTTTCGCTCCGGATCGGCCAGAGATCTCCGCCACGTTCAATCCCCTGGATTGGGTGCGCGGCGATCCGATATATGCTTGGGACGACGCCGAGCGCCTGGCCGATCTTCTGGTGGTCAAGACCAAGGAGGCAAAAGACCCTTATTGGGAGCAGCGAGGCCTTTCCCTGGTGACCACGGCATTGTCTTACACCGCAATCGCCGCTCCGCCAGAACAGCGCAATATGAGCCACGTACTCAACCAGCTGTACGCCATCTCCGAGGACGAGGACCGCCAGAAATGGGCGGCCGCCTTGGCGGAAACCGGGGTAGAACAGCTGCGTTTAGAAGCTAAAGCGTTCCGCGACATGCCGCAGAACCAGCGGGAAGGCGTGTTCGAGAATGCGCGCACACAGCTGCGGGTGTGGATTTCCCCGGCGATCAAAGCCATCAGCCACACCAGCTCCATCAATACCCTGGGCCTGCGCACCGGCGCCACGCTTTACCTGTGCGTTCGGGACGAAGATCTGGAACGCTATGCGACCGTGCTGCGGCCTCTCATCGGCCTCTCCATGCGCGATCTCATGTTCGGAGGCCCTGACCGTGAAGCGCCGGTCGTCACCTTCTTCATTGACGAGGCGCCCCGCCTCGGCCGCATGGACATCCTGGAATCCATGATCGACATCGGTCGGGGCTACGGCCTGCGAGTCTGGCTTCTGGCCCAAAATATCGGCCAGTTCCGCGAGCGCTACAAAAATGCCGATGGCATGATCGGCAATTGCATGGTGCGCTGCTACATGAATCCGGACGAGGAAGACGCGCAGCGGCTCTCCCGACTTCTCAATGAACGCGAAGGGCTTCTTGACGGACGTCGGAAGGCGCTCGTTGAGCCATGGCAACTGAGCGGTCCAGAGTATGCGGATAAGATTATTGCCTTCATTGCCAAGAATCACCCTGCTCGCTTGACCAAGGTGATGCCGCAGGATGATCTGGTGTGCTCCGGCCGCATCGGCTGGCCCCTGGGCCAGGCGGAGAAGGATGGAGTGTTGCTCACAATACTCCCCACGAGCCGGTCTCAGGCGGGGGTACAAAACTAAAAGTCCGGCCGCAAACGCCCCGAGGCGGTGGCTGTCCGCCCCCGCACTCCCGAGGATATTTGGACAGGGTTGGGGGACTTCCGTTAGGATTCCGGTGCGGTGCAGCCTGGGAAGGCGATGACCGTCAGGGTTGGGAGCCGCCCCGGGGGTCCCCCGCCGCCCGGGGCGGCTTCAGCTTCCTTGCAGGGCTGCCACCCGTTGCCGCGCCGTGCGGTAGTGCCGGTAGTCCAGCTCCATGCCGGTGAACGCGCGTCCGCACCGGCGGGCCGCCACCAAGGTCGAGCCCGAGCCGCAGAACGGATCCAGGACCAGGCCCCCGGCGGGGCACAGCGCCTCGATGAGCGGTTGCAGGACCTCCACGGGCTTTTCCGTGGGGTGATGGCGGTTGCCGGTATAGACCCACTCGCGCACGTCGCCGATGGCGGCGCCGGACAGATCGGGGGCGCCCTTGGCCAGCAGATAGGCTTGCTCGTGCTCGTGCCGCAGGTAGCGGACCGAGGAAGCATAGCCCTTGCGGAACACCAGGTGCCCGACCGGCCGGAACCCGGTGGCGCGCCAGGCGGCCATGAACGTGTCCACCTGGTGCCAGCCGTAGAAGCTGACGCACAGGCTGTCGGGTTTCAGGAGCCGGTGCATCTCGGCGAACGCGGGAGCCAGCCAGCGGGCGTTGTCGTCGTTGCGGACGGTCCGGCCGCTGCGGTCCCGGTAGCGGCACAGGTAGGGCGGATCGGTCAGGATGAAGTCCACGCTGGCCGCGGGCATCCGGCGCATGAGCCGCACGCAATCGCCGTGCCGGACGGCGCCCCGGAGGGGGAGGCGGGGCGATCATTGCCCCGCCTCCCGGGTGTCGGTCTGGTCCCTGGGCTTGCGCTTGCGGATGACCAGGCGGCCGTCCACGGGGATGCAGCTGAGCCTGACGTTGAAGCCGTCGCCCTTTTCGTGGGACCAGGCAGCGCCGATGCGGGTCCAGTAGGCGGTTTCGCCCTCACCCTCGACCACGTAGACATCGTGGCTGGGAGGGGTTGCTTGGTTGCGTTTCATGGTGGGGATCTCCCTTTGGTTTTTCCGGCCACGCCCTTCGCGGCCGGTCGGGAGTTCCAAGCGGCGGGCAGCCGAGGCCCAAGGGGTCGTCCGACGGTCACCGGCAACACGGGAGCGCAGCGAATGGAGCGGGCGGCCGATTGACCGGCGGCGGCGCGCGCCGCATCTCCCGAACGTCCTGGCCGCGTGCGGGGCCGCGCCAAGGGAGCGGGTCTCCGGAACGCCAAGAAAATCGATCTCACGGCCAACGGGCGGGGTCCCGGGCGCAACCGCCTTCGTCCTGGACGGCATCAAAGCCCCCTGCCCTCTCGCGGCGCGGGGGGCCAACGGGTGGGGAGGCGCTTTCGTCTGGATGGCTGCGGGCGGCGTTCGGCCGCCATGGATCAGCTCCCGCGTAGCGGGGCAGCTCGCTCCTGCCTGTCGGGCTGAAAGGCGTGGGAAGCCGCTGGGAGCGCTTTGGGGGATGCTGGTGGAGGATTTATCGTCCGAGAGGTTAAACGCCCGCAGAAGGCCGCCTGACCGGCTTTGCGCCCCCTTCCAGACAAAGCAGATCGCATGACCGATCAGGCTTCCGACCTTTCGCGACGATGGCCGGGCTGCGGGATGCTGGGAAGTTACTCCTGAACGGGGAGTCGAGCGACCAAAAACCACCAAATTCGATTCATCGGCTTGTTCTGAGATTCTGATGATGTTCGGTAAAAAAGTGTTCTGAGATGTTCTGTTATGTTCTGTATCTATATATGGCGCCACCAAGTCTGCGTGGAATGCGCCACCAAGTCTGCGTGGAATGCGCCACCAAGTCTGCGTGGCAAATCGGGGTGGGCGCCACCAAGTCTGCGTAGGTGCGCCACCAAGTCTGCGTAGTGCATAGCGTAAGCCGTTGAAAACAAAGATGCCAAAAAACAGGCGGGCGCCACCAAGTCTGCGTGCCGGATTCCGGCTCGGGAGGCGCCACCAAGTCTGCGTATTCCGGAGCTTCGGCGACGGCTCGGAGGCGCCAGTAAGTCTGCGTGCTTCCGACCCTCGCCGAGGTGGGTAAGGGCGCCACCAAGTCTGCGTAACCTGGCCCCGGGAAGCGCGAGAGGTTGGGAAATGAGGTTCGGCGCGGCGCACGGGAGCCACGGCGGTGCGCAGGCGCCACCAAGTCTGCGTATACAACAGCTTGACGAATCAGGATTTTCTTGCAGCTCGGGGAGCTGGAAGCGCGAGCACGTGGGGATCGGCGGGCTCCATGACCAAGCCGTCTTCGGTGACCTTGACGGGGATCTTGGGGAGCACCTCCTTGAGGTGAGCCAGATCCTGGGCGAACTGCGCGCGGAAGGCGCGCGGCCTGGCGAAGGACCCCCCGAACTGTTCCGCAAGGGCCTTCCAGCTGACGCGCAACGTGGTGTCGATGTTGTGGAGACGGTAGCCCATCCAGGTGTAGAGGTCGAGCTTGCGGGCCGATCCGGCGAACGTCCGGATGACGTGGGCGCTGACCGGTAAGGCGTGCCGGTCGAGCGATTTATAGAAGGCGTCGTTGAACGTCACCGTGTCCGGCCAGAACATCTTCTGGTCCGGGTTGATGTTGGGCGGCAGCCACACGTCGATGGAATCGAAGGGCGTGATGCGCCGGGTGCGGGCGGTCTGCCCTGCCCCGTCCCATACGCCGATCTTCATGTCACAGGCCGCGAGGGCGTTCAGCTGTTCCTTGAATGCCTGGAGGGTCCCCTTCTTCCCGCCGGTGACCGGAAAGCCCATGTCCCGGATGAAGCCGGAAAGGCTGTCGGCGATCTCGATGGTGGGGTTTTTCTGCCGGATGGCTTCGGAGCATAGGTAGATCATGATGAGCCGGGCCTTCGGACCGAAGGGCAGCGGCTGCTGCACCCATTGCTGATCCTTGCCGGTGAGTTCACCGGCCTGGATGAGGAGGCTCATGTTGCCCTGCTGCTTCTCGAAGCGGCGCACCTCCGGCGGTGGGCGGTCATAGGGCATGCCGCAGACGGCGATGACACTGTGGATGTGGCGCAGGTCGGCCGGAGTGGGCTGGGTGTTCTCGATGACTTCCCGGATGATGGCGCGGCGACGCCGTTCGCGGGGCATGACCGCGAGGGCCTGGGCCTTGGCTTCCTCCGCCTGGCGCTCGTCGTCGCGGCGGCGCTGGGTGGTGACCAGGATGCCCACCTGCTGCTCGAACAAGAATTTCCCGCGCGCCTCTTCGAGTTTGGCGCGCAGGTCCTCGTCGCGAATCAGGTGCTCGTCCGGGTGCCGCATCACATCATGCTATGCCGTGCGACAAGACGGCGGAAGGGTTCGCGGCTGGATTGTGCCCAAGGAACCGGCACGACAGCATATTTATGCTATAGCATAAAAGCATAATTATGCCTTACCCTTGCGGGTGATCTCGTCGATGGACGGGTGAAGGCGGGATGTCAGCACGTGGTCGATGCCCTCGCGCAGAAGGTCGTGGACCTTCTTGCGCTCCACATGGGCGATCTCGCGCAGCACGTCATGCACGGCGTGCGAGAGGTAGAGGCTGGTGCGGAACATGTCCCCCTCCCCTTTTGCGGGGGCGGCGGATTCCACCACGCGGGCGTCCTCGGCGGCGGGAAGCATCGGGGCTGGCGCGGGTGCGGGCTTCGCCTTTTGGGCGGCGGGGGCCTTTTGGGGCACCGTTGCAAAGTCTGATGCGTCGAAAATGGAAGGTCTGCGGCTCATTGGGTCACCTCCGGGGCTTGGCGATTGATCCAGGCCCACAGGGCGCGGACTTCCTCGGCGGCGCGTCCCTTGGGGGCAAACTCGGTCACTCCCTGCCCGGCCGCGAAAGCGTCTTGATAGTCGGTGCGGGAGCAAATGGGCGGTTCGGCCAGGAAGCCGAGGGCCGAAAGCCCGGCGGCCATGTCGGCGGCGCGTGAGCTGCGGCCGGAGCTGGGGCACTGGTTGAGCACGAAGGCAAAGGGCTTGTCACCACGCATCAGCGCCCGGACAGTCTGCTGCACGGCCATGGCATCGAGGCGGGTCGGCCGGATGGGGACCAGGCACCAGCTGGCGGCTTCCATGGCCTTGTGGGTGGCGGTGTTGTCGGCGCCGGGCGTGTCGATGATGACCAGGCTAAAGCCCTTGTTGGCCAGGCCGCGCACCATGTCGGGCAGCTGAGCGACGTTCTTTGCCGGGAACGTCTCAACAATCGGGGTTTCAGCGGTTCGCAGCTCCCCCCAGCGTGCCAGCGAGCCTTGGGGGTCGAGGTCGAAGGCGGCGACGGTCTCACCGGCTTCCATGGCGGCAACGGCAAGGGAGGTGGCAAGGGTGGTCTTGCCGGTCCCGCCCTTCTGGGTGGTGAGGGTGATGATCTTCATGTGCAGCATAATAGCATAAAGACGCTGTGACGCTACAGCATAACATCTCAAGATATAAGAGCATCATTATGCTACAGCATAAAGATATTATAGCATAAAAGCATAATGACGCTGCGTGTGGCCTATGTCTCTGTTTTCATTGGGTCAGGGGTTCAGCCTGCCTGAACCCCTGCCACGTGGCGAACGCGGGGAAGGGTGGGGGGCAAGGGCTTGCCCCTTGCGGGGGAGGGATGGGGCGGCGCCCCGTCCTCCCCTCTCGGCCGCGTCTGCGGCCGGAAGGTGCTGCATCAGGGATGGACGCCCGCAGGGCCGAGACCGTTTGCGGGCTCGGTTCACGACAGCCCGGCGGCCGAAGGCCGGAGGCACCGTTTGAATTAGTTTCGCATATGATTCGAAAACCAATTGACGTGGCCAAGCCAAAAAGCTACACACTAAATCACCGGCGCGGATATGGTATCCGACGCGGTTTCAGATGGAGCTAAACATGGCCAATTTGTCGAGCGAACAGAATGTAACGATTACGTGGAAGATGCTGGTGGAAGCTGCCAAGAAGGCTGCGGCAGCGCAGGGCTACGCCTTGGAACGCCTTCCGGGCCGTGGGCTGTCCAATATCTGGCAGCTGACCAAGGGGGGTAAGACCAAGGTCACGTCCATCCGCACCACGCGGGATCGCTGGGTTGCCTTCCCCCCGTTGGCGGGCGGCACCAAGTGGAAGACCCTGGACGAGGTGGACACGGTTCTGGTGGCCACGGTGGATGCCCGGGAGAACCCTCAGAATGTGCAGGTTTACATGTTCCCCGCTGACGACGTGCGAAAGCGCTTCAATGGGTCCTATGCGGCCCGGATCAAGGAGGGGCTGAAGGTCCAGGACAATTTCGGCATGTGGGTCTCGTTGGACCGCGATGAGCGCCCGGTATTCAGTGTGGGTTCGGGCATCATTGAGCACTACAAGCCCATCGCGATCTACCCGTTGGCCGACTTGGCGGCCGGAACCGCTGGCGAGGAGAGCGAAGCCGAGGCCGAAGAGGCCGCAGCTGAGACTGCCGCGCCGACCCTTACCACCATTTCAGATGTGATCTCGTGGGCGCGCGAGCGCGTGGCGCAGATCGCGGGCGTGCAGCTGTCCGCTGTGAAGCTCGATCTCAAGATCGAGTGGTGAGGTAAATCGGGGGAGGGGAAGGGCGCCCCTCCTCCCCCTCGACCGCTATTCGAATGCCACGCCCTTTGTATTTCACAGTGAAAATACGTATTGTCAGTATGACAGTGTAATATCGTGTGCTATAAGGGAGGAAAGAAAGGGTGCGAACATGAGAACGAGTAAACCGGTGACGGTCACGCTGGGCGACATGGCGGAGCGGGTCGATGCCCTGCGGGTGTCCGGGCGCTATGCGTCCACGAGCGAGGTCCTGCGCGCCGGGGTGCGGGCTCTGGAGCGGGAACAGGCGGCGCTGGATGCGTACATGCGGGAGGAAGTCCGCAAAGCCCTCGATGATACGCGGCCAAGCGTCCCGTCGGAGGATGTGTTTGCGCGGCTGAAGCGGCGCCACCAGGAGGAAGCGAAAGCGGCCGGGCGTGGCGTTTAAGGTCGTATTTCGCCCCCGGGCGGCCGAGGCGCTTGATCAGCTTTACACCTATATCAGCGAGCGCGGCGGCGCGGACGTGGCCCTTGGATATGTTCTGAAGATCGAGGAGCAATGCGCGCGCTTGGCGGAGATGCCGGAGCGGGCACCCCTCCGGCCGGAGGTTGGACCTGGTGTGCGCGTGCTCTCATTCCGGCGTCGGGTATCGATTGCCTACCGGATCACGGGGAAGGTGGTGGAGATCCTGGGCGTGTTCTACGGCGGCCGCTTCATGGAAGGCGCGCTCAGCGACGATCTGTAAAGCGCCAGGCGGGGCTTGAAGTCGCTCCGCCACTTCCTACCTAGAGCGGGTTACGAAATAGCCGCAGCGTGTTTGAGAGGTCACCCCCTAGGCTTAAACGGTAAAAAACCTCTCATCTGCTGGCCTGTTGCGTGAAGGCGGCTACCCCAAGGGCCTCGCGCATAGAGAGAAAGGGTTGCGAATGTTCGCAGTCTTTTGTCTCGAAGCCAGGCAGTCGGGGCATAGCAAGTGCTATCGACTCAAGCTGGGATTTTATATCCCGGGCTTTGCTTCGTTAGCTCTTCTGGCTCGACTGTTTTAGACAGGAAGGGCACCAGCTCCGGCTGGTGCCCTTTTTGTTTCTAGATACTTAGATGGGCTGGGCGTATCCCTTGCGGACCTTCTGGCGCTGGCACTTGTCCAGGGCCGCCTCGGCCAGGGCAGGGGAGGGGAACGGCGTGGAGGCCACCCGGCCGGGGGAGCCGATCCGGCCCCACTCGCGCACCAGGCACCATTCACCGAACAGGCTGGGCTGCACGGTGAGCATGTAGAACCTGGCCATGTTGCGGCTGGGATCAATCCTGCGCAGCTGCACGGTGCTCATGGGCGGGGCCTCAGCCTGGAGATGGTGGAGCGGCTGACGTTGAAGATGCGCGCCAGGTCCGCGAGCTGGGCGCCGTCCGCCAGGCGCTCACGCACCTCCTGCTTCTGCTGGGGGCTCAGAGCCGATCGGCGGCCCATCACCTGACCGCGTTCCTTGGCACGGGCGCGGCCCTCCGCCGTCCGGGTGCGGATCAGGTCCCGTTCCACGTCGGCGAGTCCGCCGAGGACGGCGAGCATCAGGCGGCCGGTGCTGGTCGCCGTGTCGGCCCAAGGCTCGGCGAGGGAGCGGAATTGCGCCTTCGCGTCCACGATCCGCCGGACAATGGCGAACAGGTCGAAGGTGGAGCGCGCCAGGCGGTCAATTCGAGTGACCAGCACCTGGTCGCCCTCCCCAAGGGTGGCGAGGAGGCGGTTCAGCTCGCGCCGGTCGGCCCGGGCACCGCTGACCTTCTCCTTGAAGATGCGGGAACACCCGGCCGCCGTCAGCTGCTCAACCTGGGCGTCGAGGGTCTGGCCGAAGGTGGAGACGCGCGCATAGCCGACAAGGTTGGTGTCGGCCGAGGGGGCGTTGCGGGCGGCGCGCGGGGGCATGTTTCGGGCCTGACTTTCGTACCTATATTATGCAAATATAACCCATTGAGGATTCAGGGCCAAAGGTAATTTGCATAATTCTTGATTTTTGCAAACGATCAGCGGGTATAATCCGGCAAACTGTGGTCCGGCTGCCGGGTGGGGAAGTAAGTCACACGCCTGACCGAGGCATTGATTACGTCATAGAGCGTCGTCGATGATGGGATATAACCGTTTGATCCTACGTATATGTTATTAACTGACCAGCTGCCAGTGTACGCATTGCTGCTCGCAGCCAAACCTCGGGCCGTGATGCTTTGGGTCGAGGTTGCTGCATCAAAGGACGCAGCGGAGCGGAAACTCACATCGGGCGCTGCCGATGGAATGAAACTTCCAGAATAAAGCGACGTTGTACCCGTATACATAACAGCCCTGTCCAGATTGGATGAAAGTCCCATCGCGATAAATACCTTCGGAAAATCTGCGCCAATAATCCTGCTTACAGTGGCCTGGCCTGAGCTTGAGTTAAAGTTTGCAAAGCTATCAGCCAGAAACGTACCCTCATTGGCGTTGAACCACCCGATTGATGTCGGGATCTGAAAATAATCCGCTGCCCGTGCGACCGAAACACTGGAGGTTGAGATATAGCTGGTGGGGAAGGCACCTGCCTCAGCCTGCGCGCCCCAGACAAGGCAGGTTCCACTTATCCAGGGATTTCTGATTTGCGGCAGCCAGGTGCCGGAGTTGGTGAGGGTCTCGGTGAGCCCTACCCGCCACCAGCCGTTTCCGATATTTTTTGAGAAATACGTAACCCCGGACCCAGTGGCCGAGCCGGAACGTATGGCGCTGCAGGTCGTCCCTGCAGGCGGCGCCTTGGTGAAAAACGAGAAGGTGTATGTTGTCCCCGAGGTGGTGGTCGGGCCTACGTACCTGGTGCAGTTTGCCATACTCGTGCAGGTAAGGCTGTGGGCTGTTGTGGTTCCGTCCGGCGCAACATCCGTATTGGTCACAAAGGTTACGAAAGTTACGCTTCCGGCGGGTGAATAGCTCAGCCATGGCCACCCGATGATATCGGACGGAACGAGATTGGTGCGGGCTTCCTCGATGAGGATGCCCTTTGGTTCAGAAGTCGAGGGGTCGTAATCCAGCCGGGGGGTGTTGGCCGGGGCGTTGCGCAGGGTGCCGCTGGCATCGAAGTAGGTGCCGCTGTAGGGGGCGGTGTAAACATCCGCCGCGCGGGTGACGGCCGTGCCGGAGGTGGGGATGTAGCTGGTGGGGGAGGTGCCCTTCTCTACCTGTACACCCCAAAGCTGGATGCCGGATGTTCCATCTCCCGTATAGGCGCCGTAGAGCCCCGTGTAAAGCGCAATTAAGTTAAGCGCGGTATTGCTGGTGGTCCAGGTGGCAATGCACCGGTAAACACCGTTTCCCATCGCGACCATTGATGTAGTTGGCGTCGGATTCGAGGACACAATGCTCGATCCCGTACCGATAGTGCCATTCGAAAGATCAAATTTTGGGTTGTATCGGCTGCCATTAACCCCACCTGAGCCGATGATGTCCGGAATGACGGCATTTTGTGACCCATGGGACTTGGCATAAAAACTCAGCGTATACACAGTGTTTGTAACAAGAGCTGAGGCGTAGCCAACCGAGCAATAATGAAGCACGTTGGCTGTGGAGGGTCGACACACACCAAAATTGCTGATTCCGTCAGGGGCTATATCGCCGGATACAATGCTGGTATTATAGGTAGACCATGCAGACCAGTTACTGGCGGGTGTTACCAGATTGGTCCGCGCCTCCTCAATCAGGATGCCTTTGTAGGCATGTGTCACCGGGTCGTAATCCGGCCGCGCGGTGTTGGCGGCCGCTGTCCGCATCACTCCGCTGCTGTCAATGTAGGTGGCGGAACTCGCCCGGCTGACGAAGCTCTGGTTGGCACTGAGGTAAAAGGGGTCTCCGGTTGCGGTGGTGTTGACTCCAGCGCGGATGAAGGTGCCGCTGACGGCTGTGATGAACTGGCTGAGGCTGGTGTAAACCACCGGCGTGGTCAGGCTGACCATGTAGCGGTTGTGCACGAAGTCCATATCCAGCGTCGCCGTGTTGCGCCACCAATCCATCCGCCGCACGTGGGGCTGCCACGGCTGCGCAAATGAATAACCTGTGATTAATATTGTTATTGCAAAAATCAAGAATAATGAAAGTCGCCCGTTCATGGCGAGCAGCCTGAACGATTATTTATTGTTACTCAAGACGCTATGGTTGATTTGCACGATCAACGAGCAGACCTGTAGCGATTTAGGCGCAGTTTTCTGCAACTGGCCTAAGCCAACGACACGGCATCCAAAAAAGCGTCGTAGAAGCTGGCCCGCATGTCCACGGGCTGGGCCTGGTCGAGCGGCAGGACCAGAACGGCCTTTCTGGCCATGTGCTGGAGGGGCACCCCGTCCAGCTGGTCGAGCCTCACCCAATAGGCCAGGTGGCCGCCCTCGGGGTCCAGGCACGCGAAATAGATGGTGACGCGGAACATGCGGGCGAAGGCCCGCAGCTTGCGGATTTCGTCCAGGTCGAACACCAGGCCCTCGGGGTAGAGGGTCTTTGCCTTCACGTCGAACGCCACCATGCCCACGTGGGGGATGCCCACGATGTAGTCCGGGCGCTTGATGTGGCCGCGCAGCGGCACCGGGACGCTGATGGGCGATTGCTCCACATAGATGTGGGGGAGCACGGAAGCGTCCAGCCAGGCGCGGAAGGCGGATTCCGCCGCGGCGCCCTTGGCAGCGTCAGCCGGTCGGATCGGGGAGGGGCGTTGCCGCTTCTTGTTCATATCCCTCTATGGGAAGCGGGAAAGGCAACGCCTGACGGGCGCCGTGCTATCGGCGGGGGTTTCGTCCTGACGGATAGCGGCCTTCTTCCCGCAGGCGTCGCTTGACGGTAGGGCCGAGGCTCTGGCTGACGCCCGCCCTTTTGCCGTCCACGGCGCCCTGGTCCTCGGGGCGGATGCCATAGAACGGCGCAATGCCGGGCTCGATGCCCTTCAGCATGTACTTGCGGGCTCCCCTCGGCCGATAGGCGGGGCGCATATGGATCACGGGCGCCACGGCCTGGGCGGCGGTGCCGGTGACCGCGCCCAGCCAGGAGGGAAGACGCTCACGGAAGTCCGTCACCCTGCCTTCTGGCAGGTGCACCAGCCAGTGCGCGGCGATCACGTTGCCGCCGTTCTCCAGCACCCACGCGAAGGTCGGGCGCGCCTTGGTGTGGCCGCTGTTCCGCGGCGGTCGCCGCATCCAGGGGCTGAACTTGGCGTCCCGCAGCTTGGCGAAAATCTCGGAGGCCTGTTCCGGGGCCACACCAGCCTCGGAAAGGTTGATGGTCACAAAATGGGTCAGGGGTGTGCCCTGGGCCTCTGCGAGCGCGGGAGCGTGGTGGATGCTAGATGCGGAGCGCCGCTTGATGTGATGCGTGCGGCGACGTGTGGACCCACCAGATGGTGTCGAAGTCGGGTGCATATATACTACTAATGCCGCGATCGTGGCGGCACTCCCAGTCTGTATGTCCCCCCCACCTTATAAGAACGAAGCAAGAACGATTCGGCAAGGCCCCCGCTTGCCCTGTCCTCAGAAAAATGGTGCGCGGCGGCGGGACTTGAACCCGCGCCCTCCCTGCCCGTAGAAGAGGAGGCCATCGCTCTCCCACGTCGCCAACAGGGTGCTCTTTCCAGCTGAGCTACGCCGCGAAACTCGTCATCAGCCCTCGTTGCTGTGAACCAGGCGCGGCCGCTTGCGCTGCACCCGCTCCTGCCTGTCCTTCTTGGCCTTCTCGCGCTCGGCGATCTTCTCCTGGGCGAAGGGTGTGGCGGCCTTAATCAGTCCATCGAAATTGTATTTGTTGGGGATGCTGCCGTGTTGGGTGTGGCGACGCTCCTCACGGTGCAGGAGGTTGGCCGCTTCGAGAGCGCGCATGTGCTTTTGCACGGTGCGCTTGGTGACGCCGATGGCCTTGGCGATGGTGGCGACGGTGGGCCGGGGCAGTTCCTCCTTGCTCCACCAGTAATGTGACAGGTGGATGAGAATGTTCATGTCGATGGGGCGGAGGCCCAGGGCTTCCTGCTTCTCGATGATGATGTTCGGGATGACGTTCCATCCCGCATCCATCAGGGTCTTGGACCACTTTTTTTCATTGGTCTTGAGCGTTTCGGTCTCGGTCTTTTTAGTCGCGGCTGCGGTATCCATCTCGGTGCCTCGTGGTCGGCGTCTGAGGTGAATATCGGCGCGGAAACGTCTGGAATCAATGGAAGTAGGGGTGAACGTTTATTCGCCCGCTAGCGACTCCAGAGGCGCCCGTGGGCGAATTCTAGGCCGGGGGGCCGGGCGGCGGCCGTGACACCCAAAGAAGGACGTATCGTTAAATAGGACGACACGTCTCAACGACGAAGCGTCGCTACTACTCACAGGACGTTACGGGGGGTGGCCGAAGATTCACCCGGTCTGCCGCAGGTTTCTCGATTTTGCCCGGCTGGGTCCTATTCGGTGCCGGTCCTCCCACCTGGAATGACGCGGAGCGCGCCGAGGGCGGGCGGCAAGTCGGGAGGGCGTGGGGCTCCTGGCCGGAGGTCAGTGAACCGCGCACCGCATTTCGCCTGGTACTTGCGCGGCGGGCGTCGCTGCGGATCCCTCCAGGGGCATCCGTAGGCGAGGGCGTCCAGCAGCTCCTCCAGGGTGATTTCGGCGCCGTGGAGCTGGGCGAGACGGGCCAGGCGGTAGCTGCCATGCCGTTTGCACAGGGGGCAGTCCACCCGGACGACGACATAGGGGAATTGCCAAAGCCGCTCCATGGGCCGCACGGGATAGAACAAAAGCGGAACATAGACAAGCGGAGGTCCCTTCCCGGAAGGCGAGGCGAGCGCGCCCCCCACATGGCGCCGTAGTGAGCCGGAGCCGACCACGGTCGCCAGTCGGGGCGGCCGTTGGCCTGCTGGGAGGCCGTAAGGCCCTAAGCGGGCCATGCCGGGGCTTGCGGGGGCGGCAGGCGCCCCGCTGCCCGCTGGGTGGGCTATAGCCCTTAAGCGGGCAGGGGAGGGGCGGGAGGGCACCCCTCCCGCTGGCCAGGCCATGCCCTCCCGGGGTGTGGCCTGGGCACCTCGGGCGCGACAGAGCCCTGTCACTGGCGGCGGTTGGGCTGACAGTGACAGGGCGGCTTGCAGGCGCGCGCCGCCCGGGCCTGACGGCCCGAACCCCAACGCAGCAGCCACAAGCGAGCGGACCAGGCGCCCCCCGTCAGGCAGGGCAGGACCGCGCCGGGATAAATGCCCGACGCGTGCCACACGGGCCGCGTCATCGATGACAGGTGACATCTGCGGGCAACAGCCCGCGCAACATTGGAAAGGAACCCTGACGATGCGCGAGCATCACGACACCGGCGGCCGCGAGCGCGGCGCCACCCCCTGGACAGAACCGCACGGCCCACGGGCACGGCACAGGAGAGCACATGGGTGCGAACGATGAAGAACATGACGACGAGCGAGCGAACGGCTGAAAGGACGCGGCCACGCCGCTGAGAGCATGGAAGGCTTGTAGGCAAAAGGAACGGACGAAACGGACTTAGCTGGTCTCAAGTACCCCGGCCCTTGGCGTCTTCGGACGCGCCACCTGGCACCCGCGAGCGGGACAGGTGGAGGCCATGAACACTAACCACAACGATTGTATGATGAATGGACGACCTGAGTTTTTCCCTCAAAGCCCTCACTCAGCGGGTGGCGGATGGGTCCTTTGCGACCCGCGCCAACCGGCACCGGGGCTTGCAGGCAATGGCGGGGGAGCTGCGGCAGCTGGGGTTCCGGCTCCCGGCGGCCACCTCCCTGAAGCCGAAGCATATTGAGGCCCTGGTGGGCCACTGGAAGGCCGAGGGCGTGACGGATGCCACCATACGCAACCGGCTGGGCTGGGCCAGGTGGTGGGCGGAGCAGATCAACAAGCCGGGCCTGGTGCCCGCCACGAACGAGCGGTTCGGCCTGGCCGAGCGCACCCCGTACCAGGGCAGCAAGGCCCGCAAGGCGGACGCGGCCACCCTGGCCAAGGTGAAAGACGAGCGGATCAAGCTGGCGCTCCAGCTGGAAGCGGCCTTCGGCCTGCGCCGCGAGGAGGCTCTGAAGTTCCGGCCGCAGGTCAGTGACCGGGGGCGATATCTCGCTTTGGTCCCGTCCACCACCAAGGGCGGGCGCTATCGGGAAATCCCCCTGACCCACCCCGGCAGCGCGAGCTGCTGGAGGAGGTGCGCCGCGTCGCCGGCGACGGCTCCCTGGTGCCGGTCGGCATGACGTATCGGGACTACCTGCAACGCTACAAGCACCAGACCCGGGCGGCGGGCCTGGGCCAGGCCCACGGCCTGCGCCACGGTTATGCGCAATGGCGGTACAAGGTCCTGACCGGCTGGGATTGCCCGGCCCGGGGCGGCCCCACCATCGAGCGCATGACGGCCGACCAGGAGCGCCGGGACCGGGCGGTGCGCCTGGCGATCTCCCGCGAGCTGGGCCACGGCCGCCTTGCCGTGGTGGACACCTACCTGGGCCGCCGCCGGGCGCCGAAGGAAGGGCGCGCGGCATGATCGCACCCCGCAAATCCTCCGCCATGCTCGAACGGGCGCGGCAATCCACGCAGGACGGCCGGGAACAGGCCGCGCGCGAACTGCTGGAATGGGAAAAGGTGGAGGGCGCCATTCGGGAGGCGGCGGGCAAGGGGTTTGACCACGTGAACCTGGCCCCCGCTTTGCCCATCAACATCCGCGACACGGAGACCGGCCGAACGGCCATGGAAAGACTGACCCGCCTCGGCTTTTCGGCAAGCTGGGACTCGCGACCAGGACCACACCCCGGGACGCATTTCTATGTGCTGTCCATTAGCTGGACGACCTAGCAGCGGTACGGTGACCATACCTACGGCTGAAACTCCTTGTCCTTCTTAGGCACAACTGTCTTTGCGGCCATCTGCTGGGGAGTGACGGCCGGAGTTGGGGCGGAACCTGACGTTATTGGCGCGGGCGCGGCAGGCGTGGCTTGGATACCAGGAGCCCGATTTGGTTGCGTCGCCATGTGCGGCGCTCGTTGGGCTTGCGGGGTTGGCGGTGTCGCTGATGGCGCTTTCTGCGGCAGAGGCTGCGCCACTACGTGCGGAGCGCGATGGGGTTCCGGAGGCCGGATAGATGGAGATTGAGCAGGTGCGGCAGGTTCCCGCGCCACATGAGGCGCGCGCTCTGTTGAGGGCGCCGCTGCGGCGGTTCGTTGCCGATCTAAGGAAGTGTCATAGGCCGCCTTAGCGATATTTAAACGCTTCTGCGCCTCTCGGTGATCGCGAACAGCATCAGGCAGATCTCTACGCGCCAGCCAGGAGTCCTTCCTCCTCTCAGAAGCTCCTGATTTGAAAAAATCCTTTGACATAAGGCTTCCTGGACGTCTGCCAAATTCATTTTTTCTTTCGTTATTACGTAATAAATTGTAAAATTTATCGTCACTATTATGCTTTGAAAAATTGTTCATTTTTCTTTCTGCTTCTATCGGATCTAAAAAAGATCTTTTCATCAATTGATCGTAGCTAGACTTCGCTTTATCGGCATTAACTTGAGCATTTACCAGTTCGAATCTATGCCTTCTTAGAATATCATCTTCTATAGACATCGATTTTTCCTTGTCAAAAGAGAGTAACTGCCCTATTTCTACACCATGATAGAGTGGATTGACCGTTGGTTGTATGCTTCGGGCGAAGCCATCGGCCGCTTCATCTTGCGCCTTCCGTCCTGCAACCCCATTCGACGTTGGCTGGAAGACGGTTGGGCGGAAATTGACGCTAAACGAGCCGCTTGGGACGCTGAGTGTGTCCGATATCGGGAGGAGATGCGAGCCAGCACCTATTCCCTGCTTCTGCGGGGTTTGGAGCACAACGACACCACCACTGTCCATTGACGGCTCAGGATGATGAATTCTGCGCAATGCTCCCAACTCCCGCTGCTGCTGATCTGCGTCGACCGCAGCCCAAAAATCGCTAGCCCCCTCCCTTACCATGCGATTGTATCCGGGCCGGGAGCGTGACCCGTCGATCTGGGGGTAATTGATCCGCCGCGTGCGGGTCCGGCACTTAGCCATATTGCGAGCGGCGCGCTCACGCGAAACCGGCCGGGCGCCACGCCCCTCCATCGCTCGGGCCTTCGGGCCTTCGTGAATGGTAGGTGCCCGGTCGATGCCCTGGGCTTTCAGAGTACGATGGTCGATGCGCTCTTGCCGCCCGGCGAGCTCAAGGGCGGCATTCGCGTGGCGCTCCCACGCGAGACGCAGGCGCTGGGTCGAGCCATGCTCGCTCATGCCCATTACCCGCTTGCCCGTCTCCGGATCACGGTCCCGGATGATCAGGTGACAATGGGGATTGCTCTCGTCCTTGCCCTTATCGTGATAGGCCGCCAGCCAGGGCGCTTTCCCCATTGTCACATCCTCGGCGAAGGACCGCACAAGCTGCACTCGTTGCGCAGCATTGAGCTCACGTGGAAGCGCAAGCGTGACCTTGTCGATGATGCGTGCATTCGCGCGTGACGTGTCTTCTGCCTGGCACAACCAGTCGATGACGGATGCGGGCGCAACCGGCATCCTGGCCCCCTCCAGGCGGCTCATGGCACCAGGACGAGTGACATATCGGGCGTGAGCGGCGGCGGTATATGGCTGCCGTTGAGTAGATTTGCCGACTGCGCTGTGGTGGAGGCTGTAGATGGCCACCAGCGTCATTCCCCGTCGAGTGGTCACAGGGTTTGCTACGCAAACCCATAAGTGCGCTCTACCTCTGGTTGGCACCATAAAATGCCCGCACGGTCGCCCGCAAGCCCCCAGTCTGAACGACAACTAGCACCCCCGTTGGACATCTCCGCACAGCGCCCAATGCCAAGGCCGGCCACTCATCCGGGGGACATCACGTCAACTTAGTTGCAATTCGTGAACCGTGCACTTGCACAAGCTTCTTGCGCAGGGGAATGGTGGCGATCTAGCTAGCCCGGTTGCAACGGGAGGTAGGGGCGCATGTTCAAGCTTCTTATGGGGTGCTTCCTGATCGTCGTCGGCGCGATAGTCTCGTTTATCCCGCCGTTCATTTTCGGTATCCCGATCTTGATCATGGCGGGGGGCATGATCATGACGGGCCTCGGAAAGACGACAGTTCAAGCCGCCAAAGGCGGCGCTGCGGTCGCCCGCTATGTGAAAGACCGCCGCGACGAAAAGAACGCCGGTCTTTGATCAGCGGATGAAATGTCATGGGTGATGCTGCCGTCATCATCGGCTTCATGCTCGTGCTGTTCGGCCTCGGACTGTATTTCTATGTCGGCGGTCTCGGCGGCATCATCGGATCGCTTTCGGCAAACCGCACCATCGAATCCGCCCGCCGCCGGGAACACGTGCACAGCACCGCTGCCGTGCGCGCGGACAGCCTGTCTTCCCAGCCCCCCGCTTCGGCGGGGGCTGGATTTTCACGGCCCGACATTCTTGCGGCCATCGACAAAAAATATTCCAATGACCTCACCCCCATCGAGATCCGCGTGGCGGACCTGGTGCCGGGGCTAATCTCGCGCGTCTCGCTGGAACGCATGGGCATCGCCATGGCCGACGAGCTGGCGACGTTCAAGAAGATCTACAATAACAAAGATGACGGGATGGATCGCCTGATCGGCGACACTCAGGAATCCTATCTGCGTAAGATCGCGGCCGGGGCGTTGGAAGATGCGGTGCTGACGCGCACCCTGACCGATTTCAAGGACAACGAACGCGCGGTACTCCGCCTGACCGAGATACTGCACGCCCTCGGCGAGGTGAGCGCGCGCGAGCGCATGGAAATCTTCGCCCCCATCGTGTGGAATGAGGGCAAATGCCTCGTGCGCTCCGATGTGCCGGGTTTCCGTAGCGGGGACCGACTAGAGGCACTGCGTGAACGCCTGGGAAAGCTGCTATTGGGGCATTTTGGCGAGACCGTTGCGTCAGCGGAACGCCTACAGGCGCGCTTGCGCGCGGTTTTGGCCCAGCCGGGGCGGGTCGGCGAAGGGGATCGAGCCGTGCTCGAGCGCTATTTGTTCGCCGGAGCCCGTTGGCTAGCGCCTGATTCCTCTGCCTCTTCCCTTGCGCCGCAAGGAACGAACAGCAGGACCGTGCTGCGGCTAGGCGCCTTCGAAGACGGCGGCGATCTCCTGTACGACTTGCCGCAAAGCCTCACCACCATCGGCATGCCTGGCTCGGGCAAATCGCAAACCCAGGTCGCAAGGAACCTGCTGCATTACCGGGGCGGTGCCGTGGTGGTTGACCTGAAGGGCGAACTTTTCGACATGACGGGCGGCTGGCGTCATGCGGAAGTCGGGCCGGTGCAATGTTTCGCTCCGGATCGGCCAGAGATCTCCGCCACGTTCAATCCCCTGGATTGGGTGCGCGGCGATCCGATATATGCTTGGGACGACGCCGAGCGCCTGGCCGATCTTCTGGTGGTCAAGACCAAGGAGGCAAAAGACCCTTATTGGGAGCAGCGAGGCCTTTCCCTGGTGACCACGGCATTGTCTTACACCGCAATCGCCGCTCCGCCAGAACAGCGCAATATGAGCCACGTACTCAACCAGCTGTACGCCATCTCCGAGGACGAGGACCGCCAGAAATGGGCGGCCGCCTTGGCGGAAACCGGGGTAGAACAGCTGCGTTTAGAAGCTAAAGCGTTCCGCGACATGCCGCAGAACCAGCGGGAAGGCGTGTTCGAGAATGCGCGCACACAGCTGCGGGTGTGGATTTCCCCGGCGATCAAAGCCATCAGCCACACCAGCTCCATCAATACCCTGGGCCTGCGCACCGGCGCCACGCTTTACCTGTGCGTTCGGGACGAAGATCTGGAACGCTATGCGACCGTGCTGCGGCCTCTCATCGGCCTCTCCATGCGCGATCTCATGTTCGGAGGCCCTGACCGTGAAGCGCCGGTCGTCACCTTCTTCATTGACGAGGCGCCCCGCCTCGGCCGCATGGACATCCTGGAATCCATGATCGACATCGGTCGGGGCTACGGCCTGCGAGTCTGGCTTCTGGCCCAAAATATCGGCCAGTTCCGCGAGCGCTACAAAAATGCCGATGGCATGATCGGCAATTGCATGGTGCGCTGCTACATGAATCCGGACGAGGAAGACGCGCAGCGGCTCTCCCGACTTCTCAATGAACGCGAAGGGCTTCTTGACGGACGTCGGAAGGCGCTCGTTGAGCCATGGCAACTGAGCGGTCCAGAGTATGCGGATAAGATTATTGCCTTCATTGCCAAGAATCACCCTGCTCGCTTGACCAAGGTGATGCCGCAGGATGATCTGGTGTGCTCCGGCCGCATCGGCTGGCCCCTGGGCCAGGCGGAGAAGGATGGAGTGTTGCTCACAATACTCCCCACGAGCCGGTCTCAGGCGGGGGTACAAAACTAAAAGTCCGGCCGCAAACGCCCCGAGGCGGTGGCTGTCCGCCCCCGCACTCCCGAGGATATTTGGACAGGGTTGGGGGACTTCCGTTAGGATTCCGGTGCGGTGCAGCCTGGGAAGGCGATGACCGTCAGGGTTGGGAGCCGCCCCGGGGGTCCCCCGCCGCCCGGGGCGGCTTCAGCTTCCTTGCAGGGCTGCCACCCGTTGCCGCGCCGTGCGGTAGTGCCGGTAGTCCAGCTCCATGCCGGTGAACGCGCGTCCGCACCGGCGGGCCGCCACCAAGGTCGAGCCCGAGCCGCAGAACGGATCCAGGACCAGGCCCCCGGCGGGGCACAGCGCCTCGATGAGCGGTTGCAGGACCTCCACGGGCTTTTCCGTGGGGTGATGGCGGTTGCCGGTATAGACCCACTCGCGCACGTCGCCGATGGCGGCGCCGGACAGATCGGGGGCGCCCTTGGCCAGCAGATAGGCTTGCTCGTGCTCGTGCCGCAGGTAGCGGACCGAGGAAGCATAGCCCTTGCGGAACACCAGGTGCCCGACCGGCCGGAACCCGGTGGCGCGCCAGGCGGCCATGAACGTGTCCACCTGGTGCCAGCCGTAGAAGCTGACGCACAGGCTGTCGGGTTTCAGGAGCCGGTGCATCTCGGCGAACGCGGGAGCCAGCCAGCGGGCGTTGTCGTCGTTGCGGACGGTCCGGCCGCTGCGGTCCCGGTAGCGGCACAGGTAGGGCGGATCGGTCAGGATGAAGTCCACGCTGGCCGCGGGCATCCGGCGCATGAGCCGCACGCAATCGCCGTGCCGGACGGCGCCCCCGGAGGGGGAGGCGGGGCGATCATTGCCCCGCCTCCCGGGTGTCGGTCTGGTCCCTGGGCTTGCGCTTGCGGATGACCAGGCGGCCGTCCACGGGGATGCAGCTGAGCCTGACGTTGAAGCCGTCGCCCTTTTCGTGGGACCAGGCAGCGCCGATGCGGGTCCAGTAGGCGGTTTCGCCCTCACCCTCGACCACGTAGACATCGTGGCTGGGAGGGGTTGCTTGGTTGCGTTTCATGGTGGGGATCTCCCTTTGGTTTTTCCGGCCACGCCCTTCGCGGCCGGTCGGGAGTTCCAAGCGGCGGGCAGCCGAGGCCCAAGGGGTCGTCCGACGGTCACCGGCAACACGGGAGCGCAGCGAATGGAGCGGGCGGCCGATTGACCGGCGGCGGCGCGCGCCGCATCTCCCGAACGTCCTGGCCGCGTGCGGGGCCGCGCCAAGGGAGCGGGTCTCCGGAACGCCAAGAAAATCGATCTCACGGCCAACGGGCGGGGTCCCGGGCGCAACCGCCTTCGTCCTGGACGGCATCAAAGCCCCCTGCCCTCTCGCGGCGCGGGGGGCCAACGGGTGGGGAGGCGCTTTCGTCTGGATGGCTGCGGGCGGCGTTCGGCCGCCATGGATCAGCTCCCGCGTAGCGGGGCAGCTCGCTCCTGCCTGTCGGGCTGAAAGGCGTGGGAAGCCGCTGGGAGCGCTTTGGGGGATGCTGGTGGAGGATTTATCGTCCGAGAGGTTAAACGCCCGCAGAAGGCCGCCTGACCGGCTTTGCGCCCCCTTCCAGACAAAGCAGATCGCATGACCGATCAGGCTTCCGACCTTTCGCGACGATGGCCGGGCTGCGGGATGCTGGGAAGTTACTCCTGAACGGGGAGTCGAGCGACCAAAAACCACCAAATTCGATTCATCGGCTTGTTCTGAGATTCTGATGATGTTCGGTAAAAAAGTGTTCTGAGATGTTCTGTTATGTTCTGTATCTATATATGGCGCCACCAAGTCTGCGTGGAATGCGCCACCAAGTCTGCGTGGAATGCGCCACCAAGTCTGCGTGGCAAATCGGGGTGGGCGCCACCAAGTCTGCGTAGGTGCGCCACCAAGTCTGCGTAGTGCATAGCGTAAGCCGTTGAAAACAAAGATGCCAAAAAACAGGCGGGCGCCACCAAGTCTGCGTGCCGGATTCCGGCTCGGGAGGCGCCACCAAGTCTGCGTATTCCGGAGCTTCGGCGACGGCTCGGAGGCGCCAGTAAGTCTGCGTGCTTCCGACCCTCGCCGAGGTGGGTAAGGGCGCCACCAAGTCTGCGTAACCTGGCCCCGGGAAGCGCGAGAGGTTGGGAAATGAGGTTCGGCGCGGCGCACGGGAGCCACGGCGGTGCGCAGGCGCCACCAAGTCTGCGTATACAACAGCTTGACGAATCAGGATTTTCTTGCAGCTCGGGGAGCTGGAAGCGCGAGCACGTGGGGATCGGCGGGCTCCATGACCAAGCCGTCTTCGGTGACCTTGACGGGGATCTTGGGGAGCACCTCCTTGAGGTGAGCCAGATCCTGGGCGAACTGCGCGCGGAAGGCGCGCGGCCTGGCGAAGGACCCCCGAACTGTTCCGCAAGGGCCTTCCAGCTGACGCGCAACGTGGTGTCGATGTTGTGGAGACGGTAGCCCATCCAGGTGTAGAGGTCGAGCTTGCGGGCCGATCCGGCGAACGTCCGGATGACGTGGGCGCTGACCGGTAAGGCGTGCCGGTCGAGCGATTTATAGAAGGCGTCGTTGAACGTCACCGTGTCCGGCCAGAACATCTTCTGGTCCGGGTTGATGTTGGGCGGCAGCCACACGTCGATGGAATCGAAGGGCGTGATGCGCCGGGTGCGGGCGGTCTGCCCTGCCCCGTCCCATACGCCGATCTTCATGTCACAGGCCGCGAGGGCGTTCAGCTGTTCCTTGAATGCCTGGAGGGTCCCCTTCTTCCCGCCGGTGACCGGAAAGCCCATGTCCCGGATGAAGCCGGAAAGGCTGTCGGCGATCTCGATGGTGGGGTTTTTCTGCCGGATGGCTTCGGAGCATAGGTAGATCATGATGAGCCGGGCCTTCGGACCGAAGGGCAGCGGCTGCTGCACCCATTGCTGATCCTTGCCGGTGAGTTCACCGGCCTGGATGAGGAGGCTCATGTTGCCCTGCTGCTTCTCGAAGCGGCGCACCTCCGGCGGTGGGCGGTCATAGGGCATGCCGCAGACGGCGATGACACTGTGGATGTGGCGCAGGTCGGCCGGAGTGGGCTGGGTGTTCTCGATGACTTCCCGGATGATGGCGCGGCGACGCCGTTCGCGGGCATGACCGCGAGGGCCTGGGCCTTGGCTTCCTCCGCCTGGCGCTCGTCGTCGCGGCGGCGCTGGGTGGTGACCAGGATGCCCACCTGCTGCTCGAACAAGAATTTCCCGCGCGCCTCTTCGAGTTTGGCGCGCAGGTCCTCGTCGCGAATCAGGTGCTCGTCCGGGTGCCGCATCACATCATGCTATGCCGTGCGACAAGACGGCGGAAGGGTTCGCGGCTGGATTGTGCCCAAGGAACCGGCACGACAGCATATTTATGCTATAGCATAAAAGCATAATTATGCCTTACCCTTGCGGGTGATCTCGTCGATGGACGGGTGAAGGCGGGATGTCAGCACGTGGTCGATGCCCTCGCGCAGAAGGTCGTGGACCTTCTTGCGCTCCACATGGGCGATCTCGCGCAGCACGTCATGCACGGCGTGCGAGAGGTAGAGGCTGGTGCGGAACATGTCCCCCTCCCTTTTGCGGGGGCGGCGGATTCCACCACGCGGGCGTCCTCGGCGGCGGGAAGCATCGGGGCTGGCGCGGGTGCGGGCTTCGCCTTTTGGGCGGCGGGGGCCTTTTGGGGCACCGTTGCAAAGTCTGATGCGTCGAAAATGGAAGGTCTGCGGCTCATTGGGTCACCTCCGGGGCTTGGCGATTGATCCAGGCCCACAGGGCGCGGACTTCCTCGGCGGCGCGTCCCTTGGGGGCAAACTCGGTCACTCCCTGCCCGGCCGCGAAAGCGTCTTGATAGTCGGTGCGGGAGCAAATGGGCGGTTCGGCCAGGAAGCCGAGGGCCGAAAGCCCGGCGGCCATGTCGGCGGCGCGTGAGCTGCGGCCGGAGCTGGGGCACTGGTTGAGCACGAAGGCAAAGGGCTTGTCACCACGCATCAGCGCCCGGACAGTCTGCTGCACGGCCATGGCATCGAGGCGGGTCGGCCGGATGGGGACCAGGCACCAGCTGGCGGCTTCCATGGCCTTGTGGGTGGCGGTGTTGTCGGCGCCGGGCGTGTCGATGATGACCAGGCTAAAGCCCTTGTTGGCCAGGCCGCGCACCATGTCGGGCAGCTGAGCGACGTTCTTTGCCGGGAACGTCTCAACAATCGGGGTTTCAGCGGTTCGCAGCTCCCCCCAGCGTGCCAGCGAGCCTTGGGGGTCGAGGTCGAAGGCGGCGACGGTCTCACCGGCTTCCATGGCGGCAACGGCAAGGGAGGTGGCAAGGGTGGTCTTGCCGGTCCCGCCCTTCTGGGTGGTGAGGGTGATGATCTTCATGTGCAGCATAATAGCATAAAGACGCTGTGACGCTACAGCATAACATCTCAAGATATAAGAGCATCATTATGCTACAGCATAAAGATATTATAGCATAAAAGCATAATGACGCTGCGTGTGGCCTATGTCTCTGTTTTCATTGGGTCAGGGGTTCAGCCTGCCTGAACCCCTGCCACGTGGCGAACGCGGGGAAGGGTGGGGGGCAAGGGCTTGCCCCTTGCGGGGGAGGGATGGGGCGGCGCCCCGTCCTCCCTCTCGGCCGCGTCTGCGGCCGGAAGGTGCTGCATCAGGGATGGACGCCCGCAGGGCCGAGACCGTTTGCGGGCTCGGTTCACGACAGCCCGGCGGCCGAAGGCCGGAGGCACCGTTTGAATTAGTTTCGCATATGATTCGAAAACCAATTGACGTGGCCAAGCCAAAAAGCTACACACTAAATCACCGGCGCGGATATGGTATCCGACGCGGTTTCAGATGGAGCTAAACATGGCCAATTTGTCGAGCGAACAGAATGTAACGATTACGTGGAAGATGCTGGTGGAAGCTGCCAAGAAGGCTGCGGCAGCGCAGGGCTACGCCTTGGAACGCCTTCCGGGCCGTGGGCTGTCCAATATCTGGCAGCTGACCAAGGGGGGTAAGACCAAGGTCACGTCCATCCGCACCACGCGGGATCGCTGGGTTGCCTTCCCCCCGTTGGCGGGCGGCACCAAGTGGAAGACCCTGGACGAGGTGGACACGGTTCTGGTGGCCACGGTGGATGCCCGGAGAACCCTCAGAATGTGCAGGTTTACATGTTCCCCGCTGACGACGTGCGAAAGCGCTTCAATGGGTCCTATGCGGCCCGGATCAAGGAGGGGCTGAAGGTCCAGGACAATTTCGGCATGTGGGTCTCGTTGGACCGCGATGAGCGCCCGGTATTCAGTGTGGGTTCGGGCATCATTGAGCACTACAAGCCCATCGCGATCTACCCGTTGGCCGACTTGGCGGCCGGAACCGCTGGCGAGGAGAGCGAAGCCGAGGCCGAAGAGGCCGCAGCTGAGACTGCCGCGCCGACCCTTACCACCATTTCAGATGTGATCTCGTGGGCGCGCGAGCGCGTGGCGCAGATCGCGGGCGTGCAGCTGTCCGCTGTGAAGCTCGATCTCAAGATCGAGTGGTGAGGTAAATCGGGGGAGGGGAAGGGCGCCCCTCCTCCCCCTCGACCGCTATTCGAATGCCACGCCCTTTGTATTTCACAGTGAAAATACGTATTGTCAGTATGACAGTGTAATATCGTGTGCTATAAGGGAGGAAAGAAAGGGTGCGAACATGAGAACGAGTAAACCGGTGACGGTCACGCTGGGCGACATGGCGGAGCGGGTCGATGCCCTGCGGGTGTCCGGGCGCTATGCGTCCACGAGCGAGGTCCTGCGCGCCGGGGTGCGGGCTCTGGAGCGGGAACAGGCGGCGCTGGATGCGTACATGCGGGAGGAAGTCCGCAAAGCCCTCGATGATACGCGGCCAAGCGTCCCGTCGGAGGATGTGTTTGCGCGGCTGAAGCGGCGCCACCAGGAGGAAGCGAAAGCGGCCGGGCGTGGCGTTTAAGGTCGTATTTCGCCCCCGGGCGGCCGAGGCGCTTGATCAGCTTTACACCTATATCAGCGAGCGCGGCGGCGCGGACGTGGCCCTTGGATATGTTCTGAAGATCGAGGAGCAATGCGCGCGCTTGGCGGAGATGCCGGAGCGGGCACCCCTCCGGCCGGAGGTTGGACCTGGTGTGCGCGTGCTCTCATTCCGGCGTCGGGTATCGATTGCCTACCGGATCACGGGGAAGGTGGTGGAGATCCTGGGCGTGTTCTACGGCGGCCGCTTCATGGAAGGCGCGCTCAGCGACGATCTGTAAAGCGCCAGGCGGGGCTTGAAGTCGCTCCGCCACTTCCTACCTAGAGCGGGTTACGAAATAGCCGCAGCGTGTTTGAGAGGTCACCCCTAGGCTTAAACGGTAAAAAACCTCTCATCTGCTGGCCTGTTGCGTGAAGGCGGCTACCCCAAGGGCCTCGCGCATAGAGAGAAAGGGTTGCGAATGTTCGCAGTCTTTTGTCTCGAAGCCAGGCAGTCGGGGCATAGCAAGTGCTATCGACTCAAGCTGGGATTTTATATCCCGGGCTTTGCTTCGTTAGCTCTTCTGGCTCGACTGTTTTAGACAGGAAGGGCACCAGCTCCGGCTGGTGCCCTTTTTGTTTCTAGATACTTAGATGGGCTGGGCGTATCCCTTGCGGACCTTCTGGCGCTGGCACTTGTCCAGGGCCGCCTCGGCCAGGGCAGGGAGGGGAACGGCGTGGAGGCCACCCGGCCGGGGGAGCCGATCCGGCCCCACTCGCGCACCAGGCACCATTCACCGAACAGGCTGGGCTGCACGGTGAGCATGTAGAACCTGGCCATGTTGCGGCTGGGATCAATCCTGCGCAGCTGCACGGTGCTCATGGGCGGGGCCTCAGCCTGGAGATGGTGGAGCGGCTGACGTTGAAGATGCGCGCCAGGTCCGCGAGCTGGGCGCCGTCCGCCAGGCGCTCACGCACCTCCTGCTTCTGCTGGGGGCTCAGAGCCGATCGGCGGCCCATCACCTGACCGCGTTCCTTGGCACGGGCGCGGCCCTCCGCCGTCCGGGTGCGGATCAGGTCCCGTTCCACGTCGGCGAGTCGCCGAGGACGGCGAGCATCAGGCGGCCGGTGCTGG